>JAUICS010000393.1 GCA_030427765.1 Alphaproteobacteria bacterium | reverse complement strand
ACTTATCGCACCCGGCGGATAATTTTTATTTCTAATATCTTTAGCAGATGGTATGACACTGTCATATGAAGGGTAATCATATCGATGTCATTGTTATCGGGGCCGGTGCGGCCGGTTTGATGTGCGCGGCGCAGGCAGGTATGCGCGGACGGCGTGTAATGCTTATTGATCATTCGAGCAAAATTGGTGAGAAAATCCGTATTTCGGGTGGCGGGCGTTGTAATTTTACAAATATTTATGCGTCACCGGACAATTTTCTGTCGCAAAATTCGCATTTTTGTAAATCCGCCCTGAAACAATATACGCAGCATGATTTTATTGAGCTCGTTGAAAAACACGGCATTGCCTATCATGAAAAGACATTGGGGCAATTGTTTTGTGATCAGTCCGCGCAGCAAATAATCGATATGCTGCTTACCGAATGTAAAAACGCGCAGGTTGATATCAAAACCGGTACGGGCGTTGATCGTATTGAGCATAAAGGTGGGCAATATCATGTGACAAATGGCAAAACGACAATGACCAGTTCATCACTGGTTATTGCCACGGGTGGATTGTCGATACCAAAAATTGGCGCAACAAAATTCGGGTATGATATTGCGCGTCAATTTGATGTAAATGTTGTTCCAACACGTCCTGCACTCGTCCCCCTTACGTTTCAAAGCGATATTCTGGAACAATGTAAAACCCTGTCCGGTGTGTCGGTTGACGCAAATGTAACGTATGGAAAAACATCGTTTTCGGAGGGGTTGTTATTTACCCATCGCGGTTTGAGTGGACCATCTATTTTGCAGATTTCCTCATATTGGGAGGAGGGACATGCTCTTAATGTCAATCTTGCCAGAGGCGATGATATTCTTGATATATTGCTACGGCATAAACAGGAGCAGCCGACAAAAACTCCGGATCATGTTTTAGGTCAGGTTTTGCCGAAACGATTGGTTGAGATTATATGTACTGAACAGAATGCTGCGGGGCGTTTAGCCGATATAAAGGATAAAGTATTGCAAAATATTGCGGCACGTATAAATGCATGGATGGTCAAGCCAAGCGGCACGGAAGGGTACCGTACGGCGGAGGTGACGATCGGCGGGGTGGATACGAATGCGCTATCGTCAAAAACGATGGAGTGCAAGACGCAACCGGGCCTCTATTTTATCGGTGAAGTTGTTGATGTAACAGGTCATCTTGGCGGGTTTAATTTTCAATGGGCGTGGTCATCGGGGTATGTTGCCGGACAGAATGTCTAAGGTGTTTGTCCGGTAAGTTCGGTTGCGCGTGTGGTTGCGCCGCCTGCGGGCTCATTCATAAAGTTGATGTTCGACGCTATGCCGGGATGATTTTGTCTTAGATGAGCAATGCCATCCTTATCGGCATAGCGCAGTATTTCTAGTACACGTGGGTCGCTATGTCCGTAATCGTTGAGCAGTTTATCTGATAGTCTGGCTGTCATTGATATATCAGTGCCATTTTTTAATATTTCAAGTGCTTTATCCAAAGCTTCTGATGATGTGAGAGTTTCTCCACCTGAACGGACTTTGTAAATGGCATCACCCAGAGCACGATTCCAATATGGGCTCATTTCTTGATTGATATATGCAGCAACCGTAGGTGGGTTTATACCTTCCATTAAAGATGAGCTTAGCAGTAATTTCTGAACATTTGGGTTATCCCATCCAATTTTAAGAATTATCTCTTGGGCATCGAGTTTTGATATATTAACTCCACTTGCTAACGCCAGTTCTGTGGCATGGTTAAATATTTCCTTGAAATTAGATTCATAAGTTGAATTATATGCTCGACTTAATTCATCGTAAGCAAGTTTTATGGGGGAAGCCGAGTAAAAGCTATTTATATCAATCCCCATTGATTCAAGCGCTGTTGTTGCCTCTTTTGTAATTGTTTCAGTGTCACGGATTCCATAAGTGCCATGAACAAGAACTGGCTTAAAGGGGGTGGATTTTAATTTTTCTTCTACCATTTGAGCGCTGGGCAGTT
>JAUICS010000392.1 GCA_030427765.1 Alphaproteobacteria bacterium | reverse complement strand
TGATACATTGGAACACCGTCAATCAACCCTTCCTCAAGCAGCTGATTACCAAACAAAACATCGCCCGCCTGAAAGGCCTCCAGCGACTTATCAATCTGGTATGTATTGCCGGTATCAGGGTCCATAAACCGGTCAAACCGGCTTTTAACGTGGTCAAAATACGTATAGGCCAACACCGAACCGCCCACAACAAACGTACAAAAGACGGCAAGCCAGCGCAGCGGTAAACCAGCCAGAAACACCATACCGCCAAACACACAGGTCATCACAAAGGCCATGCCAAAATCCGGCTGCATCAAAAGTAACAGTAGAAAAACAACATATATTCCGCCGGCCATATAATATCCTGGAATGGTTTTATCCTGCCGCTGCGCCGCGATCATCCACGCACTCACAAAGATGAAGGCGGGTTTTACAAGCTCACTGGGCTGGATTGAGAAACCGAAAATATGAATCCATCGCTGCGCCCCCTTAATTTCATCACCAACATAAAGTGTCAGCAGCATCGCAAGAAAACCGCCAATCAGAAGTCCCGCACTGAAACGAAGTAACCATTTGGGTTCCAGCAACGATAAAACAACCATGCCAATGGCACTAGGGATTAGAAAGATCACATGTTTAATGATGAAATGATAAGGGTCTAGCCCGATGCGTGTAGCCACAGGCGGACTGGCCGCAGATACAAGAAATACGCCAAGTATCATGAGCAACAAGCATAAAAAGAACGTCGGTCGATCAAGCGTCCACCACCAGTTTCCGATAACACTTCTGTCCGTACGCCGGATCAGGCTCATGCGGGATTATCCTCCGGCAACTTGGCCACCAATTGTTCGAAATGTTCGCCGCGCGCCTCGAACGATTTGTATTGGTCAAATGACGCGCATGCCGGTGACAATAAAACCGTGGCGGCACCGCCTGGTTCACCGCGTTCATCTTGAGCCATTTTATGGGCGTCCATAACGGCCTGCTCCATCGTTTTCGATGATGTCGTTTCAATTCCAATCCGGTTCAACCACCCTTCAAATTCATCAGCGGCTTCACCAATTACAAACGCATGTTTTACGCCTTCAAGTTCGCCTTCCACACCGACAAGACCGCCATCTTTCGCGCGGCCACCAACTATCCAGTATATTTTTTTATAACAGGCCAGTGCGGTTGCCGCGGATACAGCGTTTGTCGCCTTACTATCATTCACATAGGCCACGCCGTTTATCATACGCGTCAGGTACATGCGGTGCGGCAGGCCCGGATAGGTTTTGAGGGCCTCCAGAAACTGTTCATGTGACATACCGGCATCCTTTAAAATGCCGTAGGTAATGGCGATATTCTGAAGGTTATGTTTGCCGGGCAACATTTTAATATTGCTGACCTTACCGACCTCTTTTTCACCATCCCAAAGCATGCCATCTTCAACACGAATGGCCGCATCCGTACCGTCAACGGCCGTGACCTCCACAATGTTTTCGTGGTTTTCCGATTTTAAATCGGCAACTATTTGCTTCGTATACTTATCATCAATACCGATCACAGACTTACCAACCGGATTAAAGACATTTTTCTTTGCATTGATATATCCATCCATATCACCGTGACGGTCAATATGATCGGGTGACATGTTAATCAGTGCACTAATATCAGGTTTAAAATCCTTGCATAAATCAAGCTGGAATGACGATACCTCAAGCACGATATAACCATCTTTCTTAGGCAATGTTACCGAAAGTGCAGGATGGCCAATATTACCCGCAATAACATATGGAATTTTATTTTCTTTCAGGATATGGCCGACAAGGGCCGTGGTCGTCGATTTTCCGTTCGTGCCGGTAATTGCGATTACCTTGCGGCCATGACCGGATCGATGAAGAACCTCGAGATCACCTATTATTTCTACATCGGCATCCCGCGCGGCCTTCACAACCCGATGCGGTTCGGGGTAATAAAGTGGTATTCCCGGGCCCAGAACAATGCAGGCGTAATCACTTACATCGTGATCCAGAATGTTTTCAACC
>JAUICS010000391.1 GCA_030427765.1 Alphaproteobacteria bacterium | reverse complement strand
CCTTGGCATTACTCAGCCCGCCGTTTCACAATATCTAAAGCAGCTGCGGCAAATTATGGACGACCAGTTATTTGTCCGCACAAAGCAGGAACTTGTCCCGACGGAGCTTAGCGTTGAACTTCTCAAACAAATTGAAACCATCCTCGATCAATGTGAGGAGGTGGTAAATTACCGGTCCGGTGCGTTTGATCCCGAAAATGAAGACAGAAAGTTTACGGCCGCATTTTTGATGTTCGATACTGTTAAAATGTATTCCGTGTTTGCCAAGGACATCATGAACAAATATCCACGCATCCGTGTGAACTTACTTCACCTCACGCTTGATCGTGCCCTTCCGGCGATTGATGACCGGAAACTTGATCTTTACATTGGCGAAATTCCAGAAGGTATTCCAAAATACTACGCCGTTGAGCTTGTCAACGAGAGTAGTTATATGATTCTCTGCTCCGACAAGAGCAAGCTTTATAAAAAAGATAGCATTACAAAGACAGAATTTATCAATACGCCGAGCATTAAAATTCCACTGGATGTCGGTTTCTCGACAATGGATGCAAAACTTGCAAAACTTGGTGTCCTTCAACAGGATTTATTCTGCCTTCCAGATGTCAAAACCGCCCTTGATTACGTATCAAAAACTGATTACATCTTTATGATCGACCCGAAAATGGTTCTGGAATTTATGGATGAAGGAAACTTCAAGCTTCTGAAACCTGAATTCGAACTTCCACCGAATAAGCTGCATCAGCTTTGGCATATACGTCATAATAACGACAGTGCGCATAAATGGTTACGGACAAAGGTACGCGAAGCCCTTACGCAGTAACTGGTGCGTGACACGGCAAAATTACCCGTTAATAATTTGACATAATCATACTTAGGCTGTACAACCCCCTCTAAGGTTATGGTAATATTAACCATTGCCGAATACTGTGGACAAATATTTGATTCTTCTGTATCGCTATTGGATGCAGAAAAACAAGAGGCTCTTTATGTCAAAAAGAGATAGATTTTTTAAGACGATTTATATTGCCTTTTTGGGCATTATGGCCGCCGGGTTAGTTGCATCTACACCCGAGGCACAGGTCATCCTGCAAGAAAATTCAAACTCAATATCACGCCAGGAATCATTTAGTCAGGACCTATCGAAACTGCGTATACTTTCTGATGATCAGGCACAGCTTTATAGAGAGATCTTTGCCCTGCAGAAGGACGGTAACTGGAAAGATGCAGATGCGTTAATTAAAAAAACAACCGATAAAACACTTATGGGGCATGTTCTTTATCAACGTTATATGCACCCAACGGCATATCGTTCATCTTTTAACGAGTTAAAATCGTGGCTCGATAAATATAATGACCATGCGGGCGCAATTCGCATATACCGCCTCGCGCTGGCACGTAAACCGTCTGATTACAAAGGCCACCTAAATTCACCAAAAACCGGCCGACGGGTATCCAGTGTTTTAAAGGAATTGTCTCTGAAAGGTAAGAATTTTGATCTGGCGCCGAAATCAAATGCGTCTGCATTTCGTCAATCAAAACACAATCTTGAAAACGACATCCGCCGTTACAGACCGGAAAATGCCTTGGCAAAACTGAATGCCGCATCCCTAAAAAACAATCTGCATGACGCAGAATACGACCGTTACATCGGCCAAATTTCAGAACTTTTCATGCATAAAGGGAAAAAGGATAAGGCCCTTACCCTGTCCCGACAGGCAAGTGACCGTTCTGGTGAACTGGTTCCGCTGGCAAACTGGGTTGCCGGTCTTCTTTTATGGCAAAAAGAGGATTATGAGGCATCCGCCGGTTATTTTGAAACCGCAGGTGCATCGTCGTATGCCAAAGGGTGGACCGCCGCCGCCGCCGCTTATTGGGCCGCACGTTCGCACATGCGTCTCACACATTTTGATAAGGTCAGTACATGGCTGGGTGAAGCGGCAAAATACAATAAGACATTTTACGGCATACTTGCCCGCCGGGCGCTTGGGCGTGAAATTGATATTGAAT
>JAUICS010000390.1 GCA_030427765.1 Alphaproteobacteria bacterium | reverse complement strand
ACTCTTTTTCAAGTTGATCAAGCGTATCATTCTGGATGGCTTCACGGACTTCACGCAATAAACGTGTCATAACAGCCACATTATGCTGCGATAATATCTGCATACCCAGCATTTCCTTGGCTTTAAACAAATGGTGTATGTATGCACGAGAGTACTGGTCGCATTCCAGATCAGATTCGGGATCAAGCGGCGTATCATCGTCCTTAAACGCCGTATTGCGTATATTAAGACGTTGCCCGGGCACGGCCTTCATTAACGCCCATCCATGACGCGCAATACGTGTCGGTGAAACGCAATCAAATGTATCAATACCGCTTTTAATACATCGAAAGACGTTCGGAATACTTCCAAAGCCCAATAAATGTACGGGTCTGTCCGAATTAAAGTGCGGTGCACAGTATTCCAGCAAATCATAAAAGTTTTCGAGCGTATCCCCGAAACAACCGCCAAACGCCGTTCCAAAATACGGACGATCCAGCACGTATTCTATTGATTGTTTACGCAAATCACGGTGTACGCCCCCCTGCACAATTCCGTACATACCTTGCGTTCCATGCCCCAACTTGATTAATTGCTTTAAGGAACGGTCACCCCAACGGCAACTGCGTTCCATCGACTGCGCCGTGTAATCGTAATTATCGGTAATGGCCGTCAGTTCATCAAACTGCATGATAATGTCTGCGCCTAGCTGCTTTTGTATTGTAATCGATGATTCCGCAGTGATTTTAAACTTTTGACCGTTTATGTATGAACGGAAGGCCGCACCCTCTTCTGTAATACTCAGCAAAGATTTTCCGCGGTTACTGAAGTTATGTGTGGCGTTAAGTTCGTTTGAATTTCCACCGTGTTTCATTGAAAAAATCTGGAAACCACCACTATCGGTCAACATCGGGCCATTCCATTTGGTAAACCCATGCAGACCGCCCATCTTTTCAATCAAATCCGGGCCGGGTTGCAGTAACAAATGATATGTGTTCCCAAGGATAATATCCGCGCCGGCTTCCTTCATCTGGAACGGGCTGAGGTTTTTCATTGCCGCTTTTGTCGCGCAAAAAACAAAATTCGGTGTTTCAAGAGAGCCATGCGGCGTTGTTAACGTTCCAACACGGGCAAAACTGTCTTTCGCACGGTGATTGATGGCAAAATCAAAGCCGGAATATTCCGGCTTGTCATGAAAATCACCTAGATGCTGTGTGATTGTTTGTATTTGCGGCGCGGACATTAAAGCACCCTAGAATTAGGCTGCTTGTGTCTCAGTCAGTGCCTTTTGAATTTTCGCTTTCAATGGACGAAGCGCAGGATCCAATTTTGTAACCGCTGTCTTGCCAACGAATTTATCCAAACCGCCAACATGGTCAAGTGTACGCAGACCGGCTTGTGATACGCGAATACGGATCATCGCGTCCAATGCCTGACTGTACACTGATGTATAGTGCAGGTTCGGAAGAAATTTTCTTCTTGTTTTGTTTTGTGCGTGGGACACGTTATTACCACTCATAACGGCTTTCCCTGTGATCATACAACGACGACTCATGTCTCAAATCCTGTAAATATGTATATCTCGTAAAACTAAAGGTGGATTATTATTAATTATGCCAAGAAAAGTCAAGTTCTAAATCTTAAAAAGACACGCAAGAAAATTTAGCAACCTGACAACCTGCTATAACGCCTTATTTACAATCCTTAACAGACGATCGGCCATTGAATGCGCATAATCCAAATCCGTTTGGCCTGATACATACATTCCGGCCATAAGAAGCGCCAGAAACACAACATAACATATGATTGTTATGTATATACATCGACGAAGGGTAACAGTAGACAGCTTTGCCGTACCGCCATCCGGACCGACCCAGCGATTTTTAAGAACATTACCGTCCAAGCTACGAACCGGCCCGCCCGCACTTATATTCAGGCCCCAACACAGGGAAATCAAACCTAAGCCGCCTTCACAAAAATTTCGGAATGTATTGGCAGGTCTTAGTAACAGGCCCTTAAGCATAGAAAATAATGAACATGTCG
>JAUICS010000389.1 GCA_030427765.1 Alphaproteobacteria bacterium | reverse complement strand
GTGGCTTGGTATTCAACCGGAACAGTCGATTGACCGTTTTGTATTCCTTGATGCACAGGACTGGATGAACAAAGAGGTCCTAAACGGCCTGTGGCAACATGTTATGAAAGTTGCCAAGCCAGGTGCACGGGTTATTTGCCGTGCCGCGGGTGAAGGCAGCCCGGTTAATGACTTCCTAGAGCCGGATATTATGAACCGTTGGGAATACGACCCAGAGGAATCAAAAGCACTTTCCCGTAAAGACCGTTCCTCAATTTACGGTAGTTTCCACCTGTACAAACTGAAATCATAGGATACAGGATATGACATCATCCGCGCATGCATCCGCCCGAGGATCGACGGAGGCATCCGGGGAACACACCCCGGATAACCGTGTTAAGGAGGCAATGGACAACATGTACCGTTATACACGCCACGTGTATGATGCCAGCCGCAAGTTCTATCTTCTTGGCCGCGACCGTTTGATCCGTGATCTGGACGCAAAACCGGACGAGCATATTTGTGAAGTCGGCTGCGGCACCGGACGCAATCTTGTGTTAATGGCACAAAAATATCCGGACGCACATTTTTACGGCATCGATGCATCGGATGAAATGTTAAAATCCGCGACTGCGAAAGTATCAAAGTCAGGCATTAACATTCTGCTTGCGCAAGGATATGCCCAAAATTTTAGTCCGAAGGACATATTTGAATTCGAAGGTACATTCGACAAAATTGTCTTTTCATACTCCCTATCCATGATACCACCTTGGCAGGAATCTATCGACCATGCCCTGACGCTATTAAAACCGGGCGGCACAATCCATGTCGTTGATTTTGGAGGGCAAGAGGACATGCCAATATGGTTTAGCAAAATACTTTTTAAATGGCTCGACCGATTCGGTGTGCATTACAGGCCGGAGCTTCCCGCTTACTTTGAAAAACTAGATAATGACGGGGCTGGACGCGCGTACATAAACCGTCTTTATTCCGGTTATTCCATCCTGATGCGGTTTGACAAAAAATAGGCATCACTTACATTACTTCTGGTAACAATTTCGAAGAATGGAGCCACCATGCTTAAACACTGTCTTGCCCTTATACTGACATTCATTATTCCTACCGCTGCATATGCAGGACAGGTAGTTGAATACACACATGATGAAACCGTGCTGGAAGGGTACTGGTCTGAATCAACATGCGATGATCCACTTATGGCACCGCTTATATTAATCGTACACCAATGGAAGGGACTTGGTGAGTATGAAAAAAGCCGTGCGGATATGCTGGCTGAAGAGTGCTACAACGCATTTTCCATTGATATGTACGGAAAAGGCGTTCGCCCGGCAAACCGTGAGGAAGCGGCAGCAGAATCATCCAAATATAAAGGCGATAGTACCCTTGCCCGCGCGCGTTTAAAGGCCGCATATGATTATGCCTTGAGACGTTATACTGAAAAGCCGAAAGCCGCGATTATGGGGTACTGTTTTGGCGGAACAATGGCACTTGAAATGGCACGAGCCGGAGTGGATATTGATGGTGCGGTCAGTTTCCATGGTGGTCTTTCGACACAGAAGCCCGCCACAACACCGGGCGTGATTACGGCATCTGTTCAAGTTCACCACGGCGCGGACGACCCGTATGTCAAAAAAGAAGAAGTAGACGCATTTATTGACGAAATGAATGTGGCGGAGGCCGATTGGCACTTCATCGCGTACGCGGATGCCGTCCACGCCTTCACCGAAGAAGCCGCCGGTAACGACCCGTCAAAGGGCGTTGCCTACAACGAAAAAGCCGACAAACGATCATGGGCATCGACACTGCTATTCTTTGATGAACTTCTGAGACAATAGACATATGTACAAGGCCATTCTTTACGATTGCGACGGTGTCTTGATTGACAGCGAGGTCCTGTATCAGGAAATCGAAATTAGGGCGCTCAGAACCATCGGACTCATTTACGAAAAAAAGGCCTTTGCCGAGCGGTTCGGCGGTACCGGTTCCCGTTTCTTCAAAAAAGAAATTGCCGCCGAATATATGCGCACATTCAAC
>JAUICS010000026.1 GCA_030427765.1 Alphaproteobacteria bacterium | reverse complement strand
AATATCGAATGATACGCCGTCTTCTTTTGCAACCAGTTCAATTCCATCACCATCAAGGTCGAATACAAGCGGGCAATTATCAACGCCTGTAATGTCATTCAACGTAAATACCGCTGTATCAATATCACCATCTGCATCCTGATAACGGTATGTGATTGTCATTTCACCACGGAACGCACTGTCATTCGTAAATGTAAACACGCCATTTTCTTCAATCTGGATATCCCCGATTGTTGTTGAAATCGTGTCACCGGCGTCATTCCAATCACCGTAGCTAATCGTCGTGCTTTGTGTAATGTTTGTGAATGATGGTGTACCCTGGTACCCCCAACCATCTCCCGTAATATTATCGATACGGAAATCAAGGATAGATGCCGGAACATCCGCGCCGGAATAATCATTATTTGTCAGGCTGTCTACACGGACCGCGCCGTTCACAGTAACATTATCATCATTTGCAATCGGGGCATCGTCGCGAACACGGATGCGGATTGTGCCCTCATCTGTATCGCCGTCGCTGTCCTCTGCCTCAACACCGAAGTCCAAGAACATCGATTCATTGCTTGCACCGGTATTGGAATGATCCATCGCGCAGTATTGCTCATATGTATAAGAACCATCAGATTCAATAACCATTTCAAAAATGGTGTGACCGCCGGCCGTACCAGTATATGTGTATACGCCGGTGTTATTATTTGCCGTGTATGAAACGGTCACGTTTTCACCCGCGGCCTGAAGCGTACCGCCGTAATTTCCACTTGCGGAGAATGATCCCGTACCGGCAAATGTGCCGGGGCCATCACCAAAGAAATTGGCCGTAACATTTCCGCTGGCATCAATTGGATTGCCCGGAACATTACCAAGATTTGTTTCATCAACTGCGTTTTGCGCATTAACAATCACAGGCGTGTCATCGACATCATCAACAGTAACGGTCACTTTAGCCGAGTCAAATCCACCATTGCCATCTGTAATGGTGTATGTAAATGAATCAACGCCGCTGAAACCATTGTCCGGTGTGTAGGTAATCGTACCATTATTGTTGATCGTCACCGAACCGTTAGACGGATTTGATGTTGATGTCACGGTTAACGTATCATTGTCAGGGTCACTGTCATTATTCAAGACAGAAATCGTGACAGGTGTGTTTTCATCCGTTGAAGAACTGTCATTCACCGCATTTGGCGGCGCATTATCAGGAACATCATTGACCGTAAGCGTCACCGTGGCCGTATCAAAACCACCGTTACCATCGGTAATTTGATACACAAATGTATCTGTACCAAAGAAATCCTGATTTGGCGTGTATGTAAAGTTACCATTCGGATTGATTGTCACAGAACCGTTTGAAGGCTGTGATGTAACGCCAGTCACAAATATAAAATCGCCATCAGGGTCACTGTCATTCGTCAGAACATTACCTGTAATTTGTGTATCTTCGTCACCGGTGTAACTGTCGTTTACCGCAACAGGAGGGTCATTTACGTCCACGACGGTAATCGTCACTGTGGCCGTGTCCGTGCCGCCATTACCATCCGTAATGGCATATGTGAATGTATCAACACCGTTAAAGTCAGGTGCCGGCGTATATGTCATTGTTCCGTTTGCATTGAATGACACGTTTCCGTTAACCGGGCTCGTGATTGTCAGCACGGTAATCGTATCGCCATCAGGGTCACTGTCATTCGTCAACACGTTGAATGATACAGACGTATCTTCATCTGTCGAGTAAGAGTCATTCACAGCATTCGGCGGGTTATTTACATCAGCCACCGTAATCGTCACCGTAGCCGTATCCGTGCCGCCATTAAAATCGGTAATTGTATATTCAAATGTATCAACACCGGTAAACCCGTTATTAGGTGTATATGTAATTGTACCGTCAAAATTATTTACAACAGTTCCATTGGACGGAATATCAACAACGGTAATCGCGATAGGATCGTTTTCAGGATCAAAGTCATTGGCAAGTGCGTTAACTGTCACGGACTGGTTAAGATCAGTACTGTCGAAGTCGTCAACCGCGGTTGGGGATGTATTGCCAGTATCCAGAACATCAATCTCGATAAAACGTTCAACAACATCACCATCATAATCAATAACATCAACATAGAAATTAAGTGAGATAATCTGGCTGTATGGTGAGTCATCCAGCGCCTGATATTGTGTATATGTGTATTCACCCGTTGTAGAATCAATATCTAGACGGAATATTGTCTGGCCATTCGCCGTTCCGATATAGGCATTACCAACACGGTTAACGACCACATCATGACCGCCGGATGCAAGGTTCAATGCCGGCGTATTCGGGTCCGTATCATCCATAGCGATGAATTTACCATTTGCAATAACGCCCCAAGGTCCGTCTTCACCAAAATCAACGGTCAATTGTCCGGTTTCAACGATATCGCCATTTGCAAGATCACCTTCGTTCACAAATTTCGCATCGTTAGAACCTGACGGTCCATCATCACTAACCGTAATTTCAATGATAGAGGATGCGACATCACCATCGCTATCTTTGGCATCAAAACCAAAATTCAAAATAATTTCATCATCTGGGTCTGTGTCATCCGGATGATCAAGGGCTTCGTACAATGTAAATGTGTATTTACCGCCGTTATTGAGCTGCAGGCGAAATACGTCCACACCATTTGCCTTACCGAAGTAATTATTGCCATTCGATGTCACAACAATGTCTACACCGTTTGATGTCAGGTTTGTGACACTTGATGAAAAACTACCATTCGGGTCGATAGTGCCCGGCGTGTCCGAACCAAAATCAACTTGCACTGTGCCGCTTGTCGTCTGATTACCGACGTCAAGATCTGTTTCATCAACCTTGCCTTCGTTCGGTGTCGTAATAATCGGTTCATCATCATCGTCAACGGATACAACCAGCGTAACTTCATTTTCTGCCACATTGTCGGATGTATCATATTCCTGACCGCTCAAATTCGTTTCTGTCGAAACGGCAACAATTTTGAGTGTAATGTCGGATGTATAACCGTCACGTGGATTAATTGTCAGACCATTAATCTGGTTTGCGGTTAATTCCCAAACGCCGCCGCCAAGATTTGTACCGGCGGATAACGGTGCATCTGTCGGCACGCCCTCGATACGGTATGACAGGACTTCTGATCCGTCTGTATCATTCAAGCTTCCGGAAATATTCAATGGGATGGCGTCACCTTCTTCACCACCTGGTGACGATGCGGAGACATTCGGAACGTCGGCAACAGCATCCGTTAATACATAAGATGTTTCTTTATCGGAGCTTTGACGTCCTGTATCCGCGTCTGTGGCAACCGCTTTGAAAAATAATTTTGGAATATCGCCATCACTATCGGCAGGCGGTGACAAAATAATCGTATCGGAAATATCTGTACCACCAGTACCAGCGATATACGTAATTGTTCCACTCGCAGCGTTATATAGCCCCGAACCCGGATCCACGCCCCAACCGGCAGGAATATTTTTTACGATAACAGATAGAAAAACGCTGCTATCTCCATTATTAATGGCATCAAAGGGAACGGCGATTGATCCATCTTCTTTTACAATAAACACATCATTGCTAATTGAAGGATCACCTACAAAAATCTCTGGTGGTGGTGGACGGTTTGGTGACGAAGATGATGGTGTATCACCATCATCGATGAACAAAGGTTCATCGAGATCAAAATTATTTCGCGTTAGCTCGGTTTCACCGATTGGGCCAATTGGTCCGCGTGCATCAAGATCGGATGAAGAAAAGTTTGACTCGAAACCATATCCGCCTCTGTCACCTGAAGATCCGCTTTCACCCGCAGCAGGTTCAATTTCGGCAAAATCTCTCGCAACTTCAACCATAGATGCATTTGCATATTGCTCCCCTTGGCCAGCCGCTGTTTGATCTTTGTCTTCATCACCGGCAGCAGGTTCAAGATCCGCAATATCAAATGCTTCGACATCAACATTATTTTTCATGGGAAGGTCTGCAAATTGCGCACTATCCATGATAATTTCTTTAACGCCTAACAAAAATCCATCTTTTGCAACGCCGGCCAACAATGCTGTGTCAAAAAGCTCCCCGCCTGAACCTATCAAGATAGGTGGATTGCCGGAACCTGCCTTACTTGCATAGTCTTGTAACAGGAGAACGGAGCCATCCGGGAAACGAATAACCAATGAACCGGCAGGTGTCATTTCAACAAATGCATTTTCAAGCGGCGCATTAAATTTATACTGCTCACCACTACGAATTTGATAAGATGCAGCGGTTTCAGCATCCGGCTTTTCAATGATTGTCACATTTTCACTATCAATCATTGGCACGGCTGCAACAGATTGATCATCTGCCCCATCGCCCTTATTGTCGTTATTTGCCTGATTAGACTGAGAAGGTGCTGAAAGTTCAGCATCATTATTGCCCAGCGTAGTAGCATCGTCACCAGCTGCGTTATCCAGTGCCAGTTTTTGCCCATCCAGAGTCTTCGGCGTCAAACCGGCATCAACCAGATCATTATAATTTTCAATGGTCAGTGAACCGCCATCTTTAAAAAATATAACCAATTCCCCAGCACCGTTATTCACCATGGTCTGGATTTTATCACTCGTAAAATTCACAGTTGATAGTTGCCCATCAGGAAGTGATCGTGAAGCGTCTTCCCCGTAATTCGGGTAAACCTGAATAATATTTTCAATTGGATGTGTCGCCATTTATTCCTACCTAAACCGCCCTATTTGCGGCCTATCTACGCGTATTTTCAATACGCAGATTACGCACCTTTTCCCCTTAATGGATGGTGTTATAACAAATAAGAAAGCAAAAAGTCAAGATTTTATGTCAAAAGATTTAATCATCCAGAGGGATAAGTTATAAAAAATAAAAAGCCTGTTGACTCTTATCCATA
The DNA here is from genome assembly GCA_030427765.1 of Alphaproteobacteria bacterium. Taxonomy (GTDB): domain Bacteria; phylum Pseudomonadota; class Alphaproteobacteria; order Micavibrionales; family Micavibrionaceae; genus JAUICS01. The sequence continues at coordinate 5,215 of JAUICS010000026.1, read as the reverse complement.
AAGTTTTTACAACCCCAACCAACGAAAATGGTCATTCAAACGATACGGTTCAACACGGCGAAATATCAGTTTTTATTGTCATAAACTGCAAAAAAATTGGTTTCTGTTACAAATATCACATTTTTCTTCAATTTTTTTAGGATGTTAGCAAGCTGTGGATAAGCATATGCATGTGTAGATTTTCGTGTATCGAATCAACATATTACCGCATCGCAAAAATTTCACAAACCATTGAAAAAATAGGATTTTTTCTATTTTTTTTACCAAAAACAGACTCGACTCTTCCCCATTTCCGAGTCATAGTTAAGACATCATCACATCGCAGATATAACTTAGTGTTGTTTCAAAGATTGATGGGAAATGTAGCGATACATTTTCAGTTTCAGATTAGAACGATGATTTATCATTATTTTGGTTTGAAACATGTTGAATGCGTTACGTTGAACAGTTTATTTTAGTTTTCGGATTAAAATTTATCTGCCTTCGTAACAATTTCAACAAAAACAAGCGTAAGCTTGGCAGGTTTCGACCTGTTTAGATATTCGGATTTATCAGTGCTTGCATTGCTAGGTTTTGAATATCGAAACGAAGAAATCTTTACTTTGGTTGGATTTCTTCACTTAGCAAACCTGCTTACTATATGCATTGATACACTTGTTGTATCGCCTTTATATCCGCGAAGGTCGCATAAGTAGGTAAGGTTGCTCCCCAATAGGATCCCGGCGTTTTACTGTGAACTTTGTTTACAATATGCGCCGGGATCTTTTTATATGGACTTTCTTTCGAACCCAAATCCCCTTTATAATAAGATGATTAGAATATTTGGTGGCCCTTTATGTCCTATAAATTATCATATGTCGTATCCGAAGCGGATGATGCGCAAAACGCATACAAAAAACTGACATCGTTATATGGTGAGGTGTCACACGCGGAATCAGACATCATTATTGCCCTTGGCGGTGACGGGACGCTGCTGCAATGTTTACGTGAACATCACCTTCTTGGAAAACCTGTCTTCGGCATGAATCTTGGTTCCGTCGGTTTTCTTATGAACCCTTATGAGGTCGAAGGGCTGCAGGAACGTCTGGATGCATCACAGCGTGTTGTTCTTCACCCGCTACGAATGGAGGCCGTTACATGTGAAGGTGAACACATTAAGGCACTCGGCTTTAATGAAGTGTCTTTGTTTCGCCAAAGACGCCAGACCGCAAAAATCTCGATTACAATCGACGGTGTTGAACGGCTGGAGGAACTCGCATGCGACGGCGTTCTTGTATCAACACCGGTTGGCAGCACGGCATATAACCTGTCTGCGCACGGTCCGATATTACCGCTGGATTCCAATGTATTGGCATTAACCCCGATTAGTGCGTTTCGTCCACGACGTTGGCGTGGTGCATTATTACCATCAACATCCAAACTAACGTTCAAGGTTAATGAGGTTGAAAAACGTCCGGTCAGTGCCACCGCAGACGCAACCGAGGTACGTAACGTTCAATCGGTAGAGGTTTGGCAATCCAAGAAATACGAATTTACGTTACTGTATGATCCGGATCATCAACTTGAAGAACGTATTATTAAAGAACAGTTTTTGGTCTAAGGTAAATTACTTCTGAATTGTCCACATAATAAGACTGGCCGCCGTGTTTCGCGGGGCAAAATGATTCATATAATTTTTTGCGACCTTTTCCTTTGGCCGTTCCGGCAAATCAAAATAAATCTGTATTCCCTTTTGAATTCCCAAATCACCCGCGGGCCATACATTGGGACGCGCCATGGAAAACATCAGATACATTTGCGCGCTCCAGACACCAAAACCTTTCACGGCCGTAATTGCCTTGATAATGTCGTCATCGTCCATATCGGGGAATGTTTCAAAGGATAATTGCTTTTCAAGAACCGCGGTAGCAAGTGCGTTCACATAATTGACCTTTTGCTGGCTAAGCCCTGCCGCACGAAGCACGTTATCATCTGTGCCTAAAACCTTTTCAGGCAATATATTGTTATTGAGCGCCTGCCGCACACGTTCCCAAATTGTGGCTGCGGCCTTTAACGACAATTGCTGCCCCACGATCGTACGCAACAACGTTTCAAATCCATCGTCTTTCTTGATCCAGTCAAATGCAGACGGGTCAATATCGAACGCCTTAATCCTGTCATCGTTCTTTAAAAGATAATCAATGTCATCCGCGATGTGCGGCAATTCATGAAATTTATTTTGAGGCATCATATCGCGTTCTTAACTGTTTTTTAGATATTATGGAATTATAAATAATCTATGGAAGGTTTTATTTACTTCATATCGATTACGTATGCAATTGTGGGCGCAATATCCATTATCGGGTTCTGGCCACAGATTAAGGCGTTGCTTGTCTCGAAAACGCGTTCTTTCTCCGTATCTATCAAAACATGGGCGCTTTGGACATTCGAAGCCTTCATCGGCCTGCTTTACGGTATGTTTATTCTCCAGGACCTTTTATTTCTGGCGATTATCGCGTTCGATGTGCTCGGAAGTGCCGTTATACTCGGCCTAACCATTTACAATCGATATTTTCGTTTTAATAATAAAACGCAGCCCGTTATACGCTACCAGCGCGAATATTACATTTTGAAAAAAGATAATATTAATGTGGCGATAAGCGCGTCTTTGCAAAAAATACCGCTAAAACAAAAAGACTAATCTACCGGATTATATTCATTGGCAGTTCCGTAACGACGGAAAATGTCTGTTTATGTCCCTTGGCATTAAATTCGTCGGCAAGTTTTTGTGCGTCCTCACGTTTTTCGAATTCATCAACATAGAACGCATTGTAATGGAAATCCTCACGGATAAGGAAGAACGGTCCCTCCCCCTCCACACTAACATCATCTGACATTATCTATCCGTACTATAACTTACGCGGTTTTGAGGGTGGCGTACGAACAAGCCCGCGTTTGCGTTTTTCACGTTCCTTTGCCATTTCATTCTCGATTTGCTCAAGACCGGCCGCGATCTGCTCATTAATATCCCCATGGTCCATAATACCGCCTTTAGGAATAAGGCCTAAACGGGCCGCAACATCCTGATACGCTTCGACCAAACCGCCCAGATCCAGACGAAAACGGTCTTTATCCAGTTTTTCGTTTGTCTTGGCATCCCATAGACGGCAGTTATCCGGTGATATTTCATCCGCAAGAATAATATAAACCTCACCGTATTCACCGTAAAGACGGCCAAATTCAACCTTGAAGTCCACAAGGCGCAAACCGATACCTTCGAATAATCCATTCAGGTAGTCATTAATGCGCCATGTCATATTTATAATTTCTTCCATTTCATATGGATCGGCCCAATCAAATGTCAGGATATGATCTTCCCCGACCATTGGGTCACCGAGCTCGTCATTCTTGTAATAAAATTCAATTAGCGGCTTCGGAAGTATTTGCCCTTCTTTTAGCCCCAGACGTTTACAAAGTGATCCAGCGGCAATGTTACGAACAACGACCTCAATAGGAATAATTTCGACAGCACGGATCAATTGCTCACGCATATTAATAGAACGGATGAAATGCGTTGGTATACCAATTGCCTCAATCTTCGACATAAGATGTGCAGAAATGCGGTTATTCAAAACCCCCTTACCGGAAATCACATCGTGTTTTTCCGCGTTGAACGCGGTCGCATCGTCTTTGAAATACTGAATATGCGTCCCTGGATCTGGCCCTTCATAAATGATCTTGGCCTTGCCTTCATATAAAACGTTTTTACGTGCCATTTTTTTATACTTAATCTCTTATGTTTGTTTGACTATAAACATTCTTAAGCCATAATACTAGAATGCATCAACCACCTTATTTTAAATATTTTTCAAGTATAGAGGAACGAAAATGGATTCAATGAAAAAACGTGAAGACGATTTTGAAAAGAAATACGCGCATGATGAGGAGTTACGTTTCAAAATTACAATGCGTGCGGCAAAGCTGATTGGCACATGGGCGGCTGAAGAAATGGGCAAATCGAATGAGGAGGCAAGTAACTACGCCGCTGATTTTGTAAACCTTGCTATGAAAGATAAAGAATTTGCAGAAATTAAAGCAAAGATACGAGCCGATTTTGATGAATACGAAGTTGATATATCTGACAACGTCATCGCCACCGAATGTGGGCGCTTCATAGAAGAAGCCAAAAACCAGATCAGAAACGATTAAGAGTAATAAAATTACCCGCTTATCTTATTTCAATAAAAAATCTCTCATGCACGAGAGATTTTTTTTAAACTAAGCCTGTTCAACCCGCACGCATGCGTGTCATTTATTAAATTTTTATTAAGGATTTTCTGAACATATACGAAGTTTTTCCAAATAACAATATTATAATTTATCTTTTTTCTAAGTAATTTCATTTCCCGATTTCCTAAATATTTGGTGAATATTGCAACAATCTCCTCAAAATAGAAAAAACGGCAATTTTCCGTACACTTCCCGTAACCTAATGCGAATTTTTCGCCTTTAAAGATAATAGTCTAAACTATTGATTTTTTTAGAAAAAATTTAAATAAAATACTTGATTATGAAAAATTGTTATGTTAAATATTAAACATCGGAGGCAAACAAGGCCAAAGATAAAAACAAAAAAACTCAGTGTGTGTGGGGAAAAAAATGTTAATGCTACTACTTTTCATTGCTGTTGCAGTGAATGGCGGATTGTACCTAGGTACGATTGCCTACTCAGCCTACAAGGCGGGCAGTTATAAAGGATGCGGCGTTGCCGTTAATACAATTTGCAAAGTTGCAACACGTCGTCCAATTATCTGTCTATAAAAATACTTAAAAATTACCGCTCGAAAAGAAAGAAGCCGCCTTCTCGCAATGAGAAGGCGGTTTTTTTTATTTGAAACTTTATAAGCCGGGTTCTGTATGACGAAAACGTCACGATAATCATTCATCTTGGACTTTTATTACTAAAAATCTCTAGCAACCTACCCGAACCCAGATGTGGAAACGCATCTGTATACTCAAATACCAGGGTTCCTATTTGGTCTTGCTTCCGGTGGGGTTTACCATGCCGGTATCTGTTGCCAGAACCGCGGTGCGCTCTTACCGCACCTTTTCACCCTTACCGCGCCATAGTTAAAAACGCAGGCGGGCGGTATATTTTCTGCGGCACTTTCCCTTATCCACTTTCGTAGACGGCCGGACGTTATCCGGCACCGTGTTTCCATGAAGCCCGGACTTT
>JAUICS010000388.1 GCA_030427765.1 Alphaproteobacteria bacterium | reverse complement strand
ATCATTTTCCAGCCTATACGCGTCCCATTTATACCACCATAATTTATTCATGAGTGATAAGATTTTTGAAAAACGTCCATCAATCGAAGCCAACGCCTATTTCCTTGGCCGCCGCCTCACCTTGAAAAACTTCAAGGAAGAAGAACGCCTGACACAATCGCCATTTGTGATTAAGGCCGGCATGGATGGATACGCGGTATTATTCCGGTATGGGACAGTTGTATTATTCGGCCTGAACGCCGTTGAAGAAGAAGTTTTCCTAAAAGATTTAGAGCCGTTTGTTGTCAATTCATTCGACTCGCCCAGCCATGAAGTCGAAACTGTCGTTGTCGATAAATCTAAACAGGAAGGTAGCAACCCCAAAAACATAACCCTGAAACAATGGGACCTTGCGCGGCTGCAGCTCGTTGCCGATGTCCTTAGCAAAAGTGCCGTTCTATCCTATTTTGAAAACAATATGTCGGAAACGTTTGATAAGCTGGAACCGATTGCCGCAGAATTGCAATCCGGTGGCCCCGCCGTGTCAAAAGCACGCGACCTTATCCGTCATGTGGGTATGACATTGTCGACCCAGCGTATGATGGTTGGCCACGTGGAAATTGATGATAAGCCGGAACTTCTTTGGGAACATGTCGCGCTTGAGGGATTTTATTCCCGCCTAGAAGACGATTTTGAAATTCAGGAACGGTATGAGGCACTTCAGAAAAAACTCGACCTGATTTACCGCACATCGGACACCCTGCTCCACATGCTGCATGAACGCAAGTCCCTGCGCGTGGAATGGTACATTGTTATCCTGATTATCTTTGATATTCTCCTGCACCTCGCCGAAAAATATCTTGGTATCTAATTTTCCAATCAGATATGGAAGTTTGTAATGGCAATCGTCCGGCTACCAAAATCGATTGGCGGCGAATGATAGGACGGTCCGGGACCGGGCATATGCCCTGCCGTTGTAAAGACAAAATAACATCCCGGTTTTCCGTGCCATAACGTCGGCGTATCCGATGTAAAATGTAAATTCTGGTTTGTATCGGCATAGGACACGGGGCCAATTTCAGCGCCATCCAGAAACACCGTGCTTAAATCCGCATAGGCGTGATTGATATAAAACCCCTTACGCCCCGCCGGGGATCTATCATCATTCGTATGTTCGTGGAATGAATAAAGATCAATACTGTTTTGCCCATTTCCAAAAACAAGAATTTCATTTATCGAGGGCGAGCCGAATGCCTGCGCCACCGCGTTCGGCATTATTGCCAGATGATCAATGAAGGATGTTGCGGTTTCGTTTTCAAAACCCAACGTATCACGGACCATTTCAAAATGCCCACGCATATCCGCGATAACATCCGGATGGCGATACGCCTGAAAAACGACCTCATCATTCGATTCATAACGCATTCTATTGGCCATATCGGCATGATCTGCAACTTGTGGAACTTCGATCTGAACAACCTGAACCTTACTTCCGGGGGCAGTGCATATTTCAACAGCGCGACGGATGGCATCACCATCAAGTTTATCCGCTGTAATAGCACGAATATTTTCAGGCAGGTCGTCTCTGTCCGCTGAAATCACTTCGTTTTTACAGTGTGACCAATCTATTTTTGAATGATGTATCATACCATACCACAATTACATTATGGCAAGATACTAAGAAACACAGAAAATTATGTCAATAAATTACGTATCGAGGAAGCTGCGGAGCTTACGTGAACGGCTTGGATGCTTCAACTTACGAAGTGCCTTCGCCTCAATCTGACGAATACGTTCACGTGTCACGTTGAACTGTTGGCCAACCTCTTCCAATGTGTGGTCGGTGTTCATACCGATACCAAAACGCATACGTAGAACGCGTTCTTCACGAGGTGTCAGTGACGCCAAAACACGTGTTGTTGTTTCACGCAGGTTGGAATGAATAGCCGATTCAACCGGCAGAACAGTGTTCTTATCTTCAATGAAGTCTCCAAGGCTTGAGTCCTCTTCATCACCGATTGGTGTTTCCAGACTAACCGGCTCCTTCGCAATTTTCAGTAC
>JAUICS010000387.1 GCA_030427765.1 Alphaproteobacteria bacterium | reverse complement strand
TTGACCTTCTGTCCATTTTCCATCCGGTGCAAATAAAACCGCATCGTATATATCCCAGAACACATAACTTAAACGGCCTTCGCCAACTTTTTCTGCGGAGGGAATATAATCTTCAATTCTGTTTTTTGCGTATGCAGGGGTAATGCCTATAATCGCCATCATGCAGGCAATTCGCACAACATTCTTGAACGACTTATCGACTTTATCATGCATGACTAACCTCCACTTGCATAACGTCTGTACGGCCGGTTTTAAACCCTGCAATACAGGCCGCAAGATAAAAACGCCATAAACGCACAAAACCATCATCAAAGCCTAATGCCAACACTTTGTCTTTGGCATCATCAAAGCTCTTTAACCAATGCACCATTGTACGCGCATAATCCTGGCCAAAATAATATTCATTATACGATTGTAATCCGGCTTTTTGCGCCTCCTGACGAAAACGTGAAGGGGCAGGCAACATTCCGCCGGGAAAAATATAACTGCGAATGAAATCACCGCCACGGCGATAACGGGGAAAATCGTCTTCATTCATCGTAATTGTTTGAATAACCGCCTTACCCTTTTTATCCAGCAAAGATCCCAGTTTTGTGAAGTATGTCGGCCAGTAACGCTCGCCAACGGCCTCAAACATCTCAATAGACACAATATTGTTAAATGTTCCGTTTTGATTCCTGTAGTCCTCTAGCACTATATCGGCCTTATCACCCATACGTCTCTGCGCATACGCATGTTGCTCCTCCGAAAGAGTAATACCTTTGACACGAAAATCACCTTTTTGTGTTGCCCGTTCTGCGAAGCCGCCCCAACCGCAACCAATCTCTAGAATATTGCCGGATGATGCATCAAGACAATCAATCATGCGATCATATTTATTATGCTGAGCCTGTTGCAGGGGTTCATTGTGATCATTAAATATCGCGGCGGAATACGTCATCGTTGGGTCAAGCCATAGCTTATAAAAATCATTACCCAAATCGTAATGAGCGTGAATATTCTTTTTACTTCCGCGAAGTGTATTTATACGCAAAAGATAAGATATAACTGACATCATACGTGAGAGTTTACTGCCCGTTACATAGCCATCAAGTGAGCTTCTATTATCTAACGCAAATGTTATGAGTGACGTAAGATCATTCGTGTCCCATTTGCCGGCGCGGTAATCCTCTGCAAATCCAATATCCCCCTTGCGAGCCATGTTCGTAATGACGCGCCAATCACGCAGCTCAAGAGAGACATTACAACCTTCTTCTTTGCCTTCAAAGGTACGTGTTTTGCCATCAGGGGTTACCAACGACAACGATCCGGCGCTGATTTTATCAAGACGTTTGAACAATTGGTCTGATGCTAGCTGTGTAAACATACTCATAGGTTATTACCTTTTAAATAACATCCGCCTTACAGCAAGATTACAAATTGTTAATGTTGTTTTTCGTAACACCGTCCGTCCCTGTAATATGATCGTCTATTTGTTTAGGACGACGGATATATTTAATCCCTTTCAACAAAAGTTTTAAAGCTTGCCAATGAATAAGAAAAATGGCCTTGAGCGTCACAAGCGGGTATCCCCAGAACGCCTTTTTTAGCGTATCTTTGCACATTGGCTCATACTTGCCGATCAGAGATGTGACAAGCTGCTTCTTACCCTCATCATCAAAAAAATCGATCCAGACGGCAAACATATCATCGTTTGTATCAAACCTGAACGTGTAATGCCCCTCACGTTTCAGGAGTGGAGACACATGAAAAACTTTTTGACCTCGTAATATGTCTTCTGACGTAATCTCGCTATTATTTGTATGCGCACAGATATATGTATGTCTTTCACCAAATGTATTATGCACTTCACAAAGAACTGCGCGCAATTTACCTTCGCGGTCATGACATAGCCAGAAACTAACCGGATTGAACACGTATCCGATAACACGCGGCATACAAATCAATGTAATGTCCTCAATCTGATCATTGAGACCATAATCAGATAAAATTTGTCTGGCCCAGTCTTCAAGATCGCTACCATCACAATCCCCATGATCACGGTCATAAAAA
>JAUICS010000025.1 GCA_030427765.1 Alphaproteobacteria bacterium | reverse complement strand
CGCGACCGCCAATTCCAACCTCCAATCCTTGTGAAACTGTTGTCCCAGTGTTGGTATCAAGGGTCAGCGGTTCGTCGACAGTTGTAATGCTAAAATCAAAATCATCTGCATCCGTTGTATATAGGCCGTCTGTAACAGTAAACGTAAACTGGTCCGATGTTGTCGGGCCGCCGTCATGCACATATCTGACAAGGCCATTATTCAAATCTTCCAATGTAAAACTGGTAATTGACACACCAGGGTCAGTCGACAACTCCACCCGCCCGTTATCAACCCCGTTTGAAATATTAATAGTAACCTCATCATCAGTGTTGTCGCCATCACTGATGCCAAGTTCTGCCGCCGATATAACCTTTGTTTCACCTTCAACAAGGCTTAATCCGGCGTTGGTATCGATACTCGGCCCACCATTCAAGGTAAAATCAAATGTCTGGTTTGTAAGAGTAGTCGTTCCGTCCGTCACGCTGAATTCAAAACTATCCGAACTATTTGCAACGCCATCATTCAAGTATGTAACATCACCGGCATCCAGATCGGCTTGCGTAAACGTATCGCCCAAACCCATTGCGACACCATCATTTTTTAACGTTCCGTGCAGAACATCGGTTGTAATCGTATAAACAATATTATCGGCAATGGTATCAACATCATTTGCAACAAGCTGTTCATTATCACCGATGATTGTCGTTCCGCCGGTCGGGAAACGTGTCAGAATAAGGTCACTATCAATCGTCCCCTGAAACGCTGTTGTACCATTTGCAGAACCATTAAAACCTCCGTAAGTGCCACCGCCGAGTACTCCTAAACCTGCTCCGTCACTACCGGAAAAACTTGTCTGTGTGAAATTTTTAGGGATGCTTCGGCACTCCTACCATAACTAAACCAATCAAAATCAGAAGCTTCAGCATAATGCAATCTCAGTTCGTTGTTTGTGTTATCAATCTCAACAACGACAGCATATTGGGCGTTAGCATTCAAAGCGGCCGGTGATGTAATAAGCGGGGATGATTGTGCATTTCCCGCATAAAACGTTAACTCTCCCTGATTATTAAGGTACAGACCTATACCGCGTCCTGACCCTCCGGTTTCAAAAAGCACCTGCCCGGGAACCGAATTGGGGGTAGAAGAAGGTGTTGTAAACACCAAAGATAGCTGGGTATTCTGATTGTTAATATAGCCATCCATTCTCGCATGTTGACCTACCCCGCTTATGCTATGCACCTGCGTGCCAAAACGTGCGGGAATTTCCTGCGCCCCAATTCCAATTTCTTCGCCGAGTGAAAGTGTTGTCCCCGTGTTTGTATCAAGCGTCAACGGGTCATCCACAGCCGTAACAGTAATATCAAAATTTTCATCCGGCGTTGTAATATCACCGTCCGTAACGTTAAACGTAAATTGATCTGATGTTGTCTGACTGTCATCATGCACATAACGGACAAGACCATTATTCAGATCATCCAGTGTAAAGCTTGTAATGGCCACACCTGCATTGGTTGACAACTCTATGCGCCCATTGTCAACATCATCGGTAATCGAAATCGTTACTTCCGTATCATCGTGATCAAGGTCACTAATGCCTAATTCTGTCGATGTGATGGTTTTGGTTGCGCCTTCGTTAAGTGTTAATCCGGCGTTTGTATCAACACTCGGCCCCTCGTTATAAGCAACAATCACAACATCCATATTTTCCGAGAAATATACGCCAAGCGCGAATGTAAGCGTACGCGATGTCGCCGGATCATCGGACGTATGCGCGTAATTAATATTCTCGATCAGGCGTTCGATGGATTGCTTGCTGGCATCTGCATCAAAATCAATAATCAAATCCGCCCCGTTCGTCCCGTCTGAGGAAACCGTTCCGATCACCGTTCCTTCATACGATACATTTGTGCCGTCAAAACCAATTTGTCCGGCACCGGTACCTTCGTCATTAATGGAAATTTGATCGTCCGCCCCACCATCGGTTGAAATGGTAAGGGATTCACCATCAAAATTTGTTGTAGAACCTGTTACAGACGCATCGGAATCCAGAATTACAGGAGCCGCGTTCACGGTTTCTTCGGCAAAAACCACAGTCGTCGCCAAATCACCCAGCGATGCATCAAGCATTAAACGCTTCTCAAGCTCTTGAATTTTAATAGTTTTTTTCCGCAAACCCTTCTGCCTCTTTCAGATTTTCAAAAACGGATTTCCACAACTACAATTTTACATGGGAATACTTTAGAAAACGTTAATTAAGCCAATAATTACAAATATTTAGATAGATTGAGGTCAATTAAAACCAGATTCACGCTTTACGAATGCCAGTGTTTTTTTCACAAAATTCCAAAATGTACTCGAACGTTTGGCCTCAACGTTTATTGTACCAGCCGTTATAAATCTGTAGTGCGGCACGTTTTTTTCTGCATCATCCACCGGATCAAACATAACCGCATAGATGGTTTGGCGGGCCTTTATTTCCTGTACATTTGATGACGGTGACACATCAAATTCACTCGGGATAGGCCCATGATAGATAGATGATAATTCCGGCCAATTGATATAGCGTTCATTTGCCTGGCCAATTTTTGTAAGTGTTAATGGAACATCTGCCATAAATTGGTATTGTGGGCGAAATGACGCATGATTATGAACGGCAACGCGTTCAAGTGCATTTTCATCAATATAGGCGGTGAATGTGTAATCACGTTCATCAACCAGATCAAAAAGTGCGGTCGATTGGGATACCGCCATCTTATTATGAATATCGGGATTTAAAGACCTGATTGTTCCATTGAATGGTGCACGAATAGTCAGGCTCTCCGACTTATCCAGTAAATTACGCAGCCTTATTTCCGTTGCCGTAATTTCTTCATCGATTGAACGGGATATGTGGGAGCGTCCAACAAACAAAATCCGTTTTTCAGTTTGCAGGTTTTGCAATTCCTGCGTTGTCCGTCGAATGTCGTACTCAAGTTCGTCCGATGACAATACGACTAGTATATCGCCGGCATTAACAGCTTGCCCTTCCGCAACATTGATCTTCTCAACCGTAGAATGAACTGGCGGATAAATCCGTCTGAATTCCTTTGCGTGGGCGATAGCCGGAATGGTCAGACTTTGCTGAAACGGCAAGAAAACATATCCTATCGAAAGCACCATAACCGCCCCCAGAATATATATGCGGGAATGCGATAATATATCCGCCCTACGCTCCCACCACACGGTGATTTCCCGAAAAACCGGAAACCCGATAAACCATAGCAATTCAACCACCATGAGGATGAATCCTAACGGTTTGAAAAACAGCCAATATACAAGCAGCGCAATCCCTAAAAATAAGAAGAAACGGTGTATAATCGTCCCGACACCGAAAAAAATGAGAAGCCGCTGAATATCCGGTTTGTAATCTTCAGGAACATCATCGTTCAATCCGAATAAGGTTTTACGAATCCACCATTTGGCAAAGGCAAAACTTTGTGCATGAAGGTTTTCTATACCCACAGTATCGCTTAGTACAAAATAACCATCAAAACGCATAAACGGATTCAGGTTTACAAGCAAAGAGCCGACAAGCGCAATCGACACAACCGCAAAAGCAAGACTATTGAGAATGCCGGGCGGCATTATGTGCCAGATTGCCAAAGCGTATGTTGCGAGTATCAATTCGGTAATAACACCGGAAAGGCCGATGTATATACGGGATTTATTATCACTAAGTTGCCACGATGCCGATGTTTCCGTATAAAAAACCGGATACATCACCATAAACGCCACACCCATGTGTGGCACATCGACACCATACCGATGCGCGGTAAATGCATGCCCGAATTCATGGCAAATTTTAATGCATATCAAGGTGATAAATAAAAGTGCTGCGCCCTTCACCGACATCAGGTTTATAAACGTATTCATAAATTCGTCAAAACGCTGGATCGTCAGAAACAACAGGATAAAAAAACATATCATAGTCATGTACAAAAACACTTTTGACATGACAGGTTTTACAAACGGTGACGTTGCTTTTAAAAACCAGTCTGGCTTTATCAGAGGGATACTAAAGAACAAATAATTATGCAGAATTTTTTGCAAAAAAGGCTGTTTCGCAAACGAAGGTTGCTCTACCAATGCCGGATCATGCTCTAGCAAACCATTTTTGTTTAGATAAATAAGTAAGTCCTTCAAATCATCCAGATCAATATTTAATGATGTTTCTGTGTTAACTGATTGTATTAACTGTTCGGCGTTATTGAATACGTGAAAACGTGAAATACACTCAAATTCCATCCAGCCAACTTGATAATATTTGTTCGCCGCCGGATGATGTAACGTCCATGTCGGTGAGCCATCTGATTTATCCGCCCCTTTAAACACACGCACAACCGGATTAATGCGCGGCAATAACATCGGTCGCGCCTGTAAATCGGAAGGTGTTTCATCCTGCATCTTATAGCCCCGTAATATCGCGTAGTGATATTAACGGACGACGTAGAACCGCATAAATCAACACGCTCCATTCCCCGTAAACTTTAGCCGTGCCCTTCCATCCTATACGTGGACTATACCCTTCCGGTAAACTGGCCCGAACCTTATACGTCAACAAACCATCGGCATCGGCACTTGCCTGATAGCCCATACTTAAAATACGCCCCTCCAACGTCTCCAAGGGAGCCACATTCATATAAAACTCAACCGGCACGTCATCATCAATTCGTAACATTGATTGCACCGGGATACGGATGAACAGCTCGGCATCGGCAAGCGACGCCACTTGCATAATAGATTGACCGGTTGGTATCGGCTTTCCAATGATTGATTGTGCATCCGAAAACACGGCGACACCATTTTTCGGTGATCGCAAAACACTGCGCTGCAATTTTTGTGTCGCGTAGTCATACTCGATTTGTTTGAGGGAAATTTCAGATTGTATCCTTTGTAATTCAATCTTTTTTTCAGGCTCCAAAAGCGCCTCACGCTTTAACCGTGACAATTTTGCACGTGCAACCCGCAAATCTTCTTCTGTGGCCCGTTTTTCGGCCATCAAACTTTGATCATCCATTATAACCAACGGATCATATTTTTTGACCTCGTCCCCCGGCTCCACCAAAATGTCTTTTACAACACCGTCATATACTGGCGCCACAATACCGGGATCAGAACTGATAATTTCGGCAGGCGCTGTAATAGACAAACGAACGGGGAAGAACATTAGCGCCAGACAGACGGCCAGAATGTAGTATTTATATTTACCGGTCCGTATATTTAATACATTTGAAATCCTGAAAAACAGTGATCGGGATGTCCGTAAATTCTGGAGCGCAAGCGCAGCAGAAAACGTTCCCTGCAATTCATGCCATATGGTTATTTCAGCATCCGTATATGGTTTATCATGTTCAATCCATACACCGCCCAGAGAACCTTCTGTGTCTGTTTTGAATATAATGATTGTAACATTAGACAATCCAAATTGTTGCCAATCCGCTTTATCCCGCTCATCAATGTTTTCAAAATTGAGCGCATGTAAATTTACCGCATTATTCGCAGTATATTTTTTGATGGTCCTGCGTATCCAGTTTGCGTATTGCCCCTTTTGGTCAATCGTTGCATTACCAGACACGGTTGTCAGCTCAGGAGACGAGCAGTTACCAACCCAAAACACAACCTGACGATACGAAATCAATGTATGGATTTTATTTGCAGCTATAAACCCAAGCGCATCAACACTACCTGCATGTAATGTATCTTTTTGAATGCCAATAAGTTGTAATGCTTTTTTCATGCTTAATATCTACGGCCCGTTTCAAGATATCCGGTTATCCCTTGTGACCGTATATCGTGTGCATCAATTTTTGCCGTTCCGCTCATACCGGGCAGAAGCGGTTCTTCATACGGCTCAAGTCTCGCAGACACCTGAATCGTCTGACTTGAAGGGTCCACCTCACCGTGGAAACGTGTCACTTTGGCGGCATAAATTTTACTGGTTTCAAATACCTCTATATCCACGGGTGCTTCTACATTCACCCATCGCAGCCATCTGGAGGGAAGCAGAAACTCTGCATCCAGATCATCCAGTGAGGCCACTTCCATAAGAACACGATCTGTCCGTGTATATTCACCGGGATTAATACTGCGCCGAACAATGCGTCCGTTATAATCGGCACGTATAACACACCGTTCAAACCGTTGCTCTAACAGCTCCCTTTGCGCCTCGGCCTGAACTTGCTCCGTGTCCAACAAACTGCTTTCCAGATTAGAAATGATATCAAGCTTAAATAGCTTTTGACCGCGAAATGCCTTCTTGCGTGTAAAATCGGCCTCCTTACGGCGCGCCGTTAATTCCGCGCGAACATCGCGGCAATCATATTCAACCAGAACATCACCGCGATGAAATATGTCACCATCATCATAATTGACCGCAACAACTTTACCGTCACGCGTACTGGAAATAATGGTATTTTTTTGCGCCACCAATACGGTATCAATTTCGATGACAGGCTCTTCAATCTGATAAATAAACCCATCACGTATTTTGGCTTCGGAACCTTTGTTATCAATCACCGTGGGTGACGACGATACGGTTTGATATTTATCAACATTATATTCCGTTATTGGTAAAATCGGCTCGATATAGGCATTACGGTATATCTTGAAGATATACTTTGTTTTTGTGAGCTCCTCCGGCGGTTCTGTTTTATAGCTGATTTTATATTCCGGAGAAGCTTTCACATTATTCAGCCTGTCCATAATATGATTTAAGAACAGGACATATATCGTTATGAAGGCCAAAAAGACCAAAGTGAGCGAAACTGTATAACGATACGTATTTAAATAGCGGGAAAACGTGATCATATCGCATCCCCGCCACCTAAAATTTCATCAACATCATATCCGAGAAGCATGACCATTTCGATCATGGCGCGTTGTAAATCTGCCTTTGCAAACTCGCTCAAAATCGAACCTTCCAGAACCTTTACATCGGTTAGGATTTTACTTTCACCGGATACGAAACCAAGCTTATGCTTTTCAGAAACGGCATGTTTCAGGCGTGATAGTTGAAATTCGTTGCGCTTTGCCAAATCAAGGCTATCTTCAAGCACATTCAAACGCTCTCTTGCCAAATGCACCTGCGTAATGATGGCCGCGCTTAATGCAAGCAGGCGTCTTTCCTCAACCTTATAAATATTTTCGGCGGCTTCATAACGTTTAGGCAAGGTAAAAACCGAAATCAGGCTTTGGGCAAGCGTCGCGGAAAAATCAACCCATCTGTGATGTTCCAGAAAACTGTTACTATCCTGATTGAACCCGTAAAACAGATTTAGTCCAGGAAATGTGCGCAGGATTTCTTCTTGAACTCTGCTTTCGGCTATTTCACTGCTTAATAATGCTTCATAAATATCAGGATTTGACTGAAGTGCCTTTAATTCCATCTCGGCCAGATGCCCGTCCATGACACGTTTTACAGATGGCAAAGCGGCGTAATCAGGTTCACGCAGTGTTAGATCAACATGGTGCGGGATAGAAAGCAGGCCTTTCAACTCGCTTTCTGCGTTTGTAATGTCCTCTTTCAGGTTGTGAAGCGAGCGAATAGCCTCCAGAAAATTGGATTTTTTCTCGACAACATCTTCCACCCCAAGAAGATCTGCGCGCTTTGCCACATCCAGCCGAACAAGATGATCTTCAATTCTGGCAATCAACTCATCAATCTTTTCGTGCTCCTCTTGCATAATCCATGCACGCAAATAGGCGGCATAAACATCCTGAAACACATTTGCCAAAACTGTGCGATGACGCTGACCTAATACCAACGCCTCTTTTTCAGCAACTTTGGAGCGATATACGGCGAGGGCTGTATCCAAAAGATCCATGCTGGCATCAAGATCAATAACGCGTCTGTACTGATCACTTGAGACAGATGACGCGAGCGATTGACTCCCCGTTAGAAAAGACCGGCTGGACGACGCACCTTCATTTGTACGCCCAACATATGCAAATGTTGCATCCAGATTTGGTAATGCCGACAATTTCTCCAGAACAACGTCATCCTGCGCCACAATAATTTCAAGCGCGGCAATACGGGCATCCAGATTTTCGCGTATCCCCATATCAAGGGCTTGCCGCAGTGACAGGTCAACTTCACGCACGTCATCCCAGCGCTTCTCGAACGCTTCAACATGACCAATCACCTGCGCCTGCCGTTTTTGCAGAGCCTCATCCTGATCAACGGATGAACACCCAAAAACGAACGCACATAATGCCACCAAAACCATAGACGTCTTTATTTGCGCCAAGGACATTAAAACACTTTTATTTTACATACATGAAAAAGCACCCACAGAACGCAGACACTTAAATTTCGCTCAACTTACATAATACCAGATTAGCGATATAGTAAAAAGTTCTAATAGACATCATTTCGGGCCTTTTCCCTATGTATTCCATGAACCCGATAGAAAAAATTAAAAATAAATTTAAAAATTATGAAATGCTGGTATAAGCACCGAAAGTTCTTATTGTATTCACGCAAAATACAAAAGGCTGAACAAAGATAAGTAGAGTAGGTGTAGTTTTGATCCGTTTAGTTAATAAATTCCGCATAACAAGGAACATTAAAGCCGATATTCTCTCCGGCTTAACCGTTGCGTTGGCATTGGTTCCCGAAGCCGTTGCGTTTTCTTTTGTTGCGGGAGTGGCGCCTCTAGTCAGCTTGTACGCTGCGTTTATTGTAGGATTGATTACATCCGTGTTTGGAGGTCGCCCCGGCATGATTTCCGGCGCAACGGGGGCATTAGCCGTTGTAATGGTTGGATTGGTCACCCAGCATGGTGTTGAGTATCTTTTTGCAACGGTTGTGCTTATGGGATTACTACAAATTTTGGCCGGAATTTTCCATCTCGGAAAATTCATACGCCTTGTACCTCATCCTGTTATGCTCGGGTTTGTAAACGGTTTGGCCATTGTCATTTTTCTGGCACAGTTGCAACAGTTTAAAACATCAGAACATGCTCAGACATCCTTACACAAAGGCGATCACACCGGCGGGCATAGTACATTGGATGTTCTTTTCAACGGAGGATGGATGCATGGAAATGAACTTTTCACAATGGTTGGTTTAACCGCATTAACAATGGCCATTATATGGGGCCTACCCAAACTGACTAAGGCAGTCCCCTCTGCACTTGTCAGCATTTTGGTTGTAAGCGGCCTCGTTATTGGCTTTAACATAGAGACACAAACCGTAGGAGACATGGCCAACATAACGGGTGGCCTACCTGATTTCCATGTGCCGCAGGTGCCGCTAACATTCGAAACATTGCAAATAATATTTCCCTATGCCTTGATTTTAGCTGCAATCGGCCTGATTGAGAGCCTGCTGACCATGACATTGATCGATGAAATGACACAAACCCGTGGATTGGCGTCAAGAGAATGCAAGGGGCAAGGCATGGCAAATATATTCTGCGGATTCTTCGGAGCCATGGGGGGATGTGCAATGATCGGGCAATCCATGATTAACATCAACGCCGGTGGTCGAGGCCGTTTATCCGGAATTGTTGCCGCACTTGCACTGCTTGGCTTTATCCTTTTCACAGGACCCTATATTGAAATGATCCCGCTGGCGGCACTGACCGGCGTTATGATCATGGTTGTAATCGCAACATTTGCATGGAGCTCGATACGTATTCTCAGGAAAATCCCTAGGGAAGATGCACTTGTTATCCTCCTTGTCACAGGCGTAACTGTGATATCTGATTTGGCCATTGCTGTTGTAATTGGTGTAATTGTATCGGCATTGGTATTTGCATGGAAATCCTCAAAACATATCTACTGCCAAACCACGTTTACAGGTGACGGGAGTAAGATATACAATTTATCGGGTCCGCTATTTTTTGGATCTATCACATCATTCAAGAATTTATTTGACCCGGCAAATGACCCGGACGATATTATTATAGACTTTAAAAACGCGCGCGTTTGGGATCATTCCGCGCTAGAAGCCATTGATGCGCTGGCATCCAAATACGAAGCATTCAACAAAAAACTTCATTTGGTTCACATGAGCGAAGACTGTAAACTCCTCCTCAAAAAGGCCGCTAACATGGTTGTGGTTGATACCGTCGAAGACCCTCATTATCGTATTGTTGTGGACTATGAAAGGCAAGCCGCACAATTAAAAAAACAGACAACAGAACAGACAGAAAACCAGACAGAAAAAAATTAGACAACCCGGTTAGTAGACATGAAGAAAAATATACTCAAAAAG
>JAUICS010000386.1 GCA_030427765.1 Alphaproteobacteria bacterium | reverse complement strand
ACAAAAACTTTAAAACTGGTATTTCATGATGCAACTTTATATGGTTTTGATCGAAAATATTTGGGTGCCGCAAACTTTGTGAATGAAGAGAACATTGCCATTCTTAAGGAAAAAATCGAGGCGGCGAAGGATGAATTGGCTGCATTAAGATTGCATGAAGCCCCTGAATTTCAAGGACATCATGTATCAACCATTGAAATGGTATATGCCGATCGGCAATCTGGTCAGGAAATTGAGAAAACGCGCATAACGCTGCGTCTTTAATTCCAGTCATCCGGCCTGTGCTTGTACTGTAAGGCAATGATATATGCCT
The DNA here is from genome assembly GCA_030427765.1 of Alphaproteobacteria bacterium. Classification (GTDB taxonomy): domain Bacteria; phylum Pseudomonadota; class Alphaproteobacteria; order Micavibrionales; family Micavibrionaceae; genus JAUICS01. The sequence goes on along the minus strand of JAUICS010000386.1, from coordinate 1,757 downwards.
TGAGTGGGCGCAGGCTGCCGAGTGTGAGCGCCAAAGCAAAAACAGTCCATATAATTCCGTGAAGCCATAATGGCCATGTCACGTTCATGGCAACGATAAGGGCGATCGGTGTTAACAGGAAACCTAAAATAAATATCAGAAATACGGCGGGGCCATCCCCGCTGTCGTTCTCGGAAATCTTCAAACCGCAGTCTTCACATTTATCTTTTAAGGTAAACCCAAAACGTGACGTATATATCGATGTCTTGTTGCATTTGGGGCATAAACAAAACCATCCTGTGCGGATGGTTTCATAAAATGTGTCAGGTATAAGGGGCATGTTGGTGTTGTCCTATAAACTTCCCCACCAATAAATCGCAACGAAAAGGAATAACCACACGACGTCAACGAAGTGCCAGTACCACGCCGCGGCCTCGAAACCAAAATGACGGTCTTTGGTGAAATGACCAATTGCCGCACGTCCCCAGCACACGGCCAGGAATATCGTACCAACAAGCACGTGGAAACCGTGGAAACCAGTGGCCATAAAGAATGTTGATGGGTAAATCCCCTCGGTGAAACCGAAATGGGCATGCATGTATTCATATCCCTGGAACCCAAGGAAGAACACGCCAAGGAACACAGTGACGGCCAGTGCCTTTACCATTTCCTGTTGCTTACCTTCCAAAATGGCGTGGTGCGCCCATGTGACGCTTGTACCCGACAGAAGAAGGATCATTGTCATCATGAGAGGCAGGTCAAACGGGTCAATTATATCGATTTGCACTGGCGGCCATTCGCCGCCCGTGTGAGCAACACGCGCAAACATTTGTTCTTGACCTGCATAAAGGCTGGCATCAAAGAATGCCCAGAAAAATGCAACGAAGAACATGACCTCCGATGCAATAAATAGCATCATGCCGAAACGGAAGCCTATTTCGGCAATTTTCGTATGTGCCTTTTCAACAACGGATTCATATATAACGTCTTTCCACCAGAAAAACATTGTTGCCAGAACGGCGATAAAACCAAGAAGAACGCCTTTTAATCCGACATCCATAACAAAGTTTATACCAAGGCTTTCGTTAAGATCGATCTTAGTGCTGTGCATAAACAAAACCAGTCCGACGGCAAGTAATCCAGCTGCGAGTGACCCGACAAGCGGCCATATCGATGGTCGCACGATGTGATATGGGTGAGGTTTTCCAGTTGTTGAGTATTCCGGCCCTTTTGCCATAAGAAGTCTCCTAAAAATATATTCGTATTAAATACTACAGAAATCCCAGTTACAGATAAAGCACATATAAATCTTAAAATAATTTTATTGCAACCATGAACCTTACATCGCTATAAATAAATCACAGACCTTTTTTATGGGAAAGTTGTGGGGGATTATAATATGTTTACAAAAATCAAACCAAAAACATCATTTAGGGAAGTGACCGACGGGCCGCCGCAAATTGACGGACGATACGACCCTGCCGTTATGAAACGTGGTGAACCGGGTATTACCGTCGGCAAATCTATATATGTCCATCCGGATATTGCGAAGGCCATTACCGCCGACGCGAATTTCTTTGGTAATGCCGTTTTTGTTGTAAAGGAACCGGGATCGGATGTTCATAAATTTCCCGTGGGCACGGAAGAATTGGGGCAGGTTGTGTGTGATCACCAGTATTCGGTAAGTAAGCACGCAACATCCAAGGCATGTATTATGCTTGTGAGAAGTCCGACGCTGGAGAAGGGAACGGATTTGGTTGGCAATATCTGGCATAACC
>JAUICS010000024.1 GCA_030427765.1 Alphaproteobacteria bacterium | reverse complement strand
GAGCGTTCTATGCGTGGTGAGCTCGATTTTCATGAATCTATCCGTGAACGTGTGGGCATGTTGAAAGGTCTTCCGGAAACGGCGATTACAAAAACCATCGATAATCTGACATATACGGGTGGGGCAGTTACGCTCGTCAAAACCATGCGTGCACACGGCGTAATCTGTGCCCTTGTCACTGGTGGGTTCACACAATTTGCGGAGTGGGCCGGTGAAACATGTGGATTCAATCATACGTATTCAAATACACTCGGTATTGAAGACGGTATTCTTACCGGTGAAGTTTTAGGCGATATACTGGATAAACACCTGAAACGTCAGATTTTAGAAGATTTGGCGCAGGAAAATAATATAGGCATCGTCGATACAATGGCTATTGGTGACGGCGCCAATGATATGCTCATGATTGAAAAATCGGGTCACGGTGTTGGGTTTAATCCAAAACCGGTATTAGCAGAGGTTTCGGATAGCATTATTCGGTACACGGATTTAAAAACGGTACTATATATACAAGGATATAGCGACAATGATTTTTCATAATTAAATCAATATCCTATTTTTCTTTCCTTTTTTGATATTTTTTTCGAAAAGTCCCTTCGAAATTAGTAAAGCATTAACCCGCATACGCAATGATGGTGGTGTGGTGGAGTGCCATCATTCGCAACAATATTCTGGATATCACTTGGTATGAATACTCTTCAGGAGAACCATTATACAAACAGCAGTGCACCAAAGCGTAATTTTACGCTGAACCTGCAAACCCTGCTTGTATCCGTTAATGGCCTGATGTTAACGGCGATTATTTTCTTTGTGGTTTTAACGTTCACGGAAAGCATTATCGAGGATGATGCCGGATATGCCATCAAGGATGTAAAGCAAGTCATAAACAGCTCCCTCAATAATGCGGAAAACACAATTAATTCACTGACACTCGCGCTATCCATTATGGATGAACCGCTAGATGAGGATTCCGCATCCTATATTTTCAATCAAACCTACGGTCATCAGTATTTTGATCATGTCTACATTTTTGAAAAGAAAGAGGATACATGGCGTATCGTAAGCCTTGCCGGTAAGGAAGATGGTAAACAAGCCGGTAATCAAGAGATGGAAGGCCTCGAAGAAAGAGAGCTTCTGGATTTTGTCATGCAAAAGCATGAAGAAACGCTTACATCCGAGGGTAGCCACACGGGGCACATAGCGGAAAATATGATGGTTCTGGATTATTTGCCGGCCGGTTATATGCAGCGTATATCCTCGCAGCCGGTAATTAGTGCACAGCCGTACGGCCTTGCAAAGTCATTCAAGAAACATGATGGAACTACAGCCATTGTTGCCGGTTTTGGCAGTATAATCAAAATTATGGATTTAACATGGCTGGAAAGTCATCACCTCATCCACTCAATTCATGTTAAGGATCGCAGTTTACAAAAGGAATTATTCCGTTTTGAGCGTTTTGACCATCACGGTGAAGAGGGTGAAAAATATCGCCGCGTAAACAGTTTCTTTATTTCGATCGGTAACCGGACCTGGGAATTCGATATCTCTATTAACATGAGTGACCAGTCGTTATTTTTGAAAAGTATTCCGACATTCTTCCTATTATTCGGGATTATTCTGACGATTGTGGGAACGCTCTACGTCTATTCCAATCAGAAAAAATCCGCCGAATTGGCCGCGATTAATGATGAAATGATTAAGAAGAATGATCAGTTGAATGACCAGATCATCGAGAAGGAACGTTTATATCAGGCCATTGAGAAGGCTAGAACGGAAAATATGGCGCTACTGGATTCCGTGACGGACATTATTTTTGAAACGGATGTGAAGGGCACGATCATCTTTCTGAACCAAAAATGGCTCCATATCACTGGTTTTACAACGGAGCAGTCAGTCGGACGTAATATCTTTTCCATGATTCATCAGCAGGACCAGGAAGAGCAAAAACGCGTATTTCAGGCTATTATAGATGGACAGAAAACAAATTACCGGTCCTTTACGCGCTTACGTGCGTCGGATGGCAGTTTCCGTGCCGTTGAAATGTCAATTTCGATGCTGCGTCGTGACCGTAATGACAATATGCGTGTTGTCGGGATGTTTACGGATATCGAGGAACGTCGCCGTGCCGAACGTGCCTTAAGTGAAGCGGAACGCAAATATCGGACAATCGTTGAGAATGCATCCGGCGGCATTTACCAAATCACACCGGAAGGACAGTATTTGAGCGCAAACCCGGCGATGGCACGTATTTTGGGTTACAAAAACACGACGGAAATCTTACAGGACATAAAGAATGCGAATACGCAGATTTATATTAATCCAAAAGAGCGTACGCAGATGATTAAAACCCTAAATAAGGAAGGGTTTTTACAGAATTTTGAAACGCAAATCCGCAAAAAAGATGGAAATATATGCTGGATTAACGAAAACGCCCGCTCGGTTAAGGATGACGAAGACCAGATTTTGTACTACGAGGGGAGTATCGAGGATATTTCACAGCGCAAACGTACGGAAGATGCGCTGAAAGAGGCGAAGCTTAAGTCCGATCTGGATAATCGTTCGAAGTCAGAATTCCTTACCAATATGAGTCATGAACTGCGAACACCCCTTAATTCCATCATCGGGTTTTCCGAGATTATTAAGGATGAAGTCTTTGGTGAGGTTGGACAATCCGCCTATAAAGATTACGCCAATGATATATATGAAAGCGGTAAGCATCTTTTGAAAATCATTAGTGATATTCTGGATGTATCCAAAATCGATGCGGGTGAACGTGATTTGATCGAAAGTGTCGTTGACATAAACAAGGTTGTTTCACGCTGCTTCAAAATCTTGGAAGGTAAGCGCGATTTCGAGAAACTATCCGTTCTCAGCAAATTAGATGATGCATCGCCATCTGTTTATGGTGAGGAGCTTGCGGTTAAACAGATGCTGATGAGTCTTATTTCCAATGCCATTAAGTTTACGCCGGAGGATGGGCGCGTCATTATTGAAGGAAAGCGCGATAGCGACGGACAATACCTTATTTCCGTATCCGACACGGGTATTGGTATGCATGAACGTGATATTGAAAAGGCGATATCACCGTTTGGACAAATTGAATCTGGTCATGACAGAAACAATTCCGGTACGGGATTGGGGCTGACGTTAGTGAATTCCTTGATCCGTCTTCATAACGGCAAGCTTGAGATATTCTCTCAAAAAGGTATAGGAACAACGGCGACCCTTATTTTCCCGAAAGAACGCGTTATTGATAAGAATGAAAAGAAGAAGCCGGAACCCGCGCAAGAGCAAAAGGCAACAAATAAAACTGAAAATTCCGGCGAGAAAGATAATAACGTTACAGAAGAAACCGAGGCTTGATACTAGGTTCTAACCACCTTCACGTACTTTTTTGACGTAACGATCGGCCGCCTTCAACAGTTCGCCCTTCAGGGCTTGTCCCATTGTGCCACCATCGCCTTTCATTTTCTTAACAACAATTACGGTTAAGGCTTTGTGCAATCCATCGGCGATGGCAATTGTATTTTTATCAAATGCTGGGGCGTTTTCGATTAAATTGAGGATGTGCGTGGCAAGTTCGCCGATCAACTCATATTTAAACATTGCCGCGTTGGCTTTTAACTGCATAACTGGATTTGCAATTTGTTGATATAACTCTTGCTTGCTTTTGTCTGCGTTGGTTTCTGCTTCTTTAATCCCGGCCTCCAACTCCTTTAAAAATTCCATGGCCATGGGTGCAAAGTCGACATCCGTGTTATTAAGTCGCTGCTGAAGCTGCTCAACTTTATTTTTGTCGACTTTACCAGTTCCCACTTTGTCTTGCTGGTCAGAAGGTGCATCAAGAATTCTTACATCATTGTTATCGGCCATGGTTTATTTCTTGTCGTCCTTTCTACGCATGGCGCCTGTGTATCTTGGGTCCTGGCGTCGGCGTCGGTCTGGTCCGGTATAATCATCGGATACAACAAAACGGCGTGGATGGTTTATGACGTGGGTAATACGTTTGATCAAAGAATCCGCCGTAAATGGTTTGATCATGTATTCTGTTACACCCACATCGCGTGCGACCTTAACCCGTTTTGGTGCGGCATAGCCGGTCAAAAGGATTATCGGTACCATTTTATTTGGTGACTGGGCACTTCGGCGTACGTTATTTGTAAATTCGATACCGTTAATGGGCTGCATTTCCCAGTCGGCAATGATGATATCGGAGTTTTCCTGCTGAAAAGCACGGAATCCTTACTCGCCGTTTATAGCAATTTTAATGTTTTTTACGCCCAAACCATCAAGGACCGAGATAATAAGGTCTATCATACCTTTATTATCTTCGATCAGAAGCACGTTTAATTTTTTGAATTCTATGGGCATGTTTTACAAGGAATGCGCAATTACTAAAATTATCAATAATATTATACCTAAAACCAGACATAAAAAATAGTCTGCCATCGATTGTCACGGCTTTATCCCTTACGTTTAACAGGGACGGTAAAGAAAAATGTGGTTCCTCTTCAGACTCAATCCAGATTGTTCCGTTATGCCTCTCGACGATCTTTTTACATACCGCAAGTCCAATTCCGGTACCGCTTTCCTTGCTTTTTGAGCCATCAAGACGAACAAACATGTCAAAAATCTTGTCTTTGTATTTTGGCTCAATCCCGATGCCGTTATCCTTGATTGCAAATTCCCAGAAATCGTTCTTTTCTTCGGCAGTGACATAGATTTCTGGTGGATTATCACTTTTGTACTTCAAAGCATTTCCAACAATATTCATGATCAGACGGCTAAATTGCTCAGGATCATAATAGATATGCGGTAAGTCTTCGTATATCAGGTCGGCATTACTTTCTTCAATTTCAAATGAGAGCAATGTTTCGAGTGCGCCAAACGCCTCTGAGGCATCGAATTTCTCGACCATGCCTTTTTGTGAGCCGAGTTTTGAATATTGAAGCAGATCATCAATCAATGTACTCATCTGATGAATGGCACTCAGGGCCATTTTTATATATTTATCGCCTTTTTCATCGATTTTATCACTCATATGGGTTTCAAGAAGCTCCATAAAACCGGTTGCGGCGCGTAAAGGGTGCTGGAGGTCATGTGATGCGACGGATGCAAATTGCTCAAGCTCCTTGTTTGATGACATGAGCGCGTTTTCTTTTTTCTTAAGCTCGGTAATATCGGTAGAAATACTCAGAATGAATTTATCTTGATTGTCGTCTTTGAAGGCAACCCTCCGGTTCAGCAACGTAACAGTTTGATTTTTATGATCTGTAATATTTTCAATTCGTTCGGAAAGGCCATATTTGAATGCCTTGTCTTCGGCCTCGTCCATAATTTGAATTTGCTCCGGCGGCAACATGCCGTCTGCTGTATTCCCCAGCACCTGATAATGTTCCGATGGGTCGAACAGGTTGAAATAGGCTTTGTTGGCCTCCACAACTTGCCGGTCTTTGTTTTTTACGGTGAGCAGGTTCGGCATTGTGTCCATGACCAGCCGCAGAAATTTCTGGTACTGCAGGAATTCTTTGGTGCGGGCGTTCATGACATTTTCGAAATGTTCGGATCGGCCGGTAATAAAGATCAGGAACATGATCAGAACGATGATAAAGGTGATTGCAACAACGATGGCATACCATAGGGCGGGTTGCATATTGTCGATGCTGAATGTTAGCAGTGTCCGTTCATATGTCAGGTTTAGCTTGGTAATAAAGATATAAAAGACCGCTATTGTGGCGCAGATAAAAAACAGGCTCGGCAGGGCGACCATAATTTTACGTCGCAGGGACACACCGTTTCCGGGCATAAGCAGAAGCGATAAAGGCAATATTGCGGCGACACCGAAGATTTTACCAATGACACATATAAGTGTGGTTTTTAGACGGTCTGCATCGTCCGTAAATTCAAAAACCATTAATATTGGGAGCAGCATTCCAAAACTTGTAAATGCCGTTACGAATTCGGTGAGTGAGAAGAAACGGACGATTTCATTAATATCCTCGAATTTCAAAGGCAGGAAAAAGAAGCGCGAAATAACATACGAAATGAAGATTATCTGCAAGACTTCAAGAACGCCAAATAGAAGAGCTGAAGCCATGTAATAGTCAATTTGAGAATAGAAGAAATTGACCACCAGAAAATACTTAAAACATACTGATGCCAGCAAAACGCCCGGTATTGTCGCGTATCCGTAATAGACAACAAATGCAATTCCAATGGCTGTGGTTGGTAGGAACGTGCCCAAAAAACCGGCTGGTGCAGAAATTAATAATCCGATAATTGCAATCAGCATGTATGCCGTGAATGCCCCTAAATTTCTGGTTAGGAGAATTATAGGCGCCGGCGGCTTTGGTTTGCGTTTTGTAAATGGCATAGGCGGGATATCCGTAAATACGAATACATATAATACAGCATATACACGACGGGCTAAACAATAAAAAAAGTCTACCAGACGACGCTTTCTGCGTCTTTTTTCTCGTAATTCAGGGCGGTTCTGGCGGTATCAAAATCAAATCCCTGTCGGGCAAGTATGGCGAGTGACTTTTGTGGGTCGGCTTTTTCCGGAGAATTTGCAAAGGGACCGATGCGTCGTTTTCGGCATTGCTTCAACGCCGCAATTAAATCGGCGTTTTTACCGTCGATGTTATATTCATTTGCATCATAGTCTACAAGATGTGTGTCGACGGTGTCTTGGGTAATGCCTTTTGTCGCCAGTTTTTGTTTGATCATGCGAGCGGAGTAGCCGCGTTGCTGCATACTGTTGATTTTCGTTTCAACGTAAGCGTTATCATCCAGTAGTTTTAAACGCTCTAGTTTTTGTATTAATTTTTCGAGTAATTCAAGACATTCTGGCATGTTCTGGTCTTGATGGTAGTCACAGGACCGTTTGATTTTACGCGTCATGGTTTGCCGGAATTGATGGACACTTGCCCCATATCGCTGCAGGTAAAACAATCCACTGTTATGCAGATAGGATTCACTTATCTTTTTCGGTGGTTTTGGTTTTTTGGCTGTGGTCATCGGTTTGTTTTCAGCATGAAATAACACGCAGTGTCTTGAATGTTTCCATTAAGAATATAACTTAGCATAAAGAAATAATACCGTGTAATTACATGACGCAAGCAGAACCACAATTTATCGAATTGAAACCTAGAAAAATTGGCCGTATCAATAAAATTGGCCTGTTCACCCTCGTAAAAAAAGAGGTTGATCGTTTCCTTAACGTTTACATGCAGACGATTGTTGCCCCGGTTGTGACAAGCCTTCTGTTCTTCTGCGTATTCGCGTTGGCCTTTGGCGGGATACAGCGTGTTGTGGGTGATCTTCCGTATTTGGAATTTTTGGCGCCGGGCCTGATTATGATGACGATGGCGCAAAACGCATTTGCCAATTCCTCGTCATCCCTCGGGATTGCAAAAATTCAGGGTAGTATTGTTGATATACTTATGCCGCCCTTATCCCCGATGGAATTATTTCTAGGGTATATGATTGGCGCCATGCTTCGTGGTTTGCTCCTTGGGACGGTTTTTTTGGTGGTGATCAGTTTCTTTGTTCATATCCCTATTAGCAATCCAGTAAACAGTTTGATTTTCGCCTTTCTTGGTACATATCTTATGGCCGCTCTTGGTATAGGGACGGGGATATGGGCCGAAAAATTTGACCAGATGGCCACCGTTACAAATTTTTTTATAACGCCCCTGACATTTTTGTCCGGTACGTTTTATACGATGGACCGTTTGCCGGAATTTTGGCGTAATCTGGCGTATTATGACCCGTTCTTTTATATGATTGACGGGTTTCGTTCCGGTTTTATAGGACATTCCGAGGGCGGCGTGATGACCGGCATGGTTGTTTTGCTGGTTGCGGATATTCTTTTGACCTTTGCCGTTTTACAAATGCTTAAGTCTGGTTATAAGATAAAGTCTTAATCGAATCAGGAGGAAGTTATGTTTGCAAGAATCGCAAAATTTGTGTTCCCGTTTATCCTTGTGTGTTTCGTCACTGCCGGTTGTTCACATGGTGTGTCTGAGGGCGGGCAGCCGATGCCGGCCCTGTCATACGAAGGGATCAATCAAATTTATATTGATGTGTCCGATATGAAAGTGGCAAATCATTTTCAAAAATTCGGCCGCAATGTTGATGTGTATGATGAATTGCCGAATATGCCGGATGATGCCATTTTAAGGTATCTGCAAAACCGTTTTAAACCAGCGGGTAGTTTCGGCGTGCTCGAAGTATCGCTGCAGGATGCAAAAGTTACAAAAGAATATGTTGAATCTGAAAGCGGGTTTATGCGTACCCTTGGTATGGGTGATAATTTTGTTTACAGGGCGTCTGTGATACTTGATATGTTCCATCATTCCAACTTATCGCAGCAGAATGTACAGTCCCGTATAACCGCGAATAAAGAAATAGTCATTCCGGACAGTTATTCGTTAAGCCAGCGTGATGAGGCCCTGTTCACTTTTGTTGAAGAATTGATTTTGGAACTGGATAGGGAAATTTTGCGGTCTTTCAGCCAGACATTCCGGATACGTATGAAGCCGGTTGATGGCGGATCAACGCTTCCAGAAATGCGGGGACAGCAATACCAGAACGGTAAATAGCTCCAAACGTCCAAGCAGCATACCAACGCATAGAATCCATTTTGCGCTATCCGGTAATGAGACGAATGTCGTGCTTGGGCCGATTTCCGATCCTAAACCAGGGCCCACATTTGAAATCGATGTCGCCGCACCAGACATGGATGTGATCATATCCAGACCCGTTAGTGACAGAAGCATTGCAAGTATTGAAAAACATAGTGCATACATGAAAAAGAAGCTCATGACCGATGTCGATACCCCCTCCGGCATAGGGCGGTGGTTATAATGCATGATGAATACGCCATGCGGGTGAAGAAGTTTCTTAATCTGGGTATAGGCAACTTCGTACAATACCTGAAAACGGAAGATTTTGATTCCGCATGTCGTTGACCCCGCACATCCGCCAATCACCATGATAAAGAAGAATAAATGGATAGCGAATGGCCCCCATGCGCCATAATCTGTTGAGCTATAGCCCGTTCCGGTCATGATGGAACATATGTTGAATAGTCCGTAGCGAAATGCCGTGAACGTGTCATATCCCTTAACGTTAATTAAATACAGGCTAATGATACATACGGCGGATAAAAGTATACTAAAAAACCAGCGTATCTGTGTGTCCCTGTAAAACACGCCGGGGTCGTTCTGCAACGCCCGTAAAAAAAGGACGAATGGCAGACTTCCTAAAATCATAAAAACAACGCTAACCATTTCTGTGACGGGATTATCGTATGCCCCGATAGATAAGTCATGTGTTGAAAAACCGCCGGTTGAAATGGTCGTCATGGCATGGGCGACAGAGTCAAAAAGGCCCATGCCAGAGAGGCGGTAACACACTATACACGCCAGTGTCAGTGCAAGATATATTCCGGCAATCGAGCTTGATAGTGACGCCATACGCGGCATAACCTTTTCTTGTTGCGAGGATTCCGTGCGGAAAAGCTGCATTCCACCAACTTTCAAGAACGGCATGACGGAAAAGGCCATGACAATGATACCGATACCGCCAAGCCACTGAAGAACCGCGCGCCACAGCAAGATGCCTTCTGGCGTTTTATCAAGGTTAGACATGACCGATGCGCCGGTCGTGGTGATGCCGGATACCGCCTCGAACACCGAGTCCGTAATGCTAAGATGTACATTTGTAAGATGGAATGGCACTGCGGCAAATGCACTCAGAATAATCCAGCTAAGTGATGTCATCAAAAATGCCTCACGCACACTGAATGTCATTTGATGGCCAATGTTGGACAAAATAAATAATCCGCCAAAAAACGCCGTCACAATAATAGAAATAAAGAAATGCTTCCAGTTATCGTTTCCGTATATTACGTCGACCATAAAGGGCAGAAGCATGCTTATGCTAAGGATCAGCAGGAAAATTCCAATGACAAAAAAGACGGGGCGAAAATCCATAGCAGTATATACGTGATGTTAATGCGTTGTCATAAATATATTGGTGTATAAGCGTTATCACAATACATCATAAGTATTTGATTGAGAAGGATTGAGTCATAAAAAACGCCCCCGAAACAACATGTCCGGGGGCGTTCTGGAATTGTGTATGTGTATTTTAATACGTGCGATTAAATGTAATGCTGGCGCGGCGGTTTGCCGGTTCGCGCACATTATCATTTGTTGGAACGAGAAGTTCTTTTTCGCCCTGGCTTCGTACCTGAATACGGTTTGCACTTATACCATATCCCATCAAGGCAGACTTAACAGCATTCGCACGGTGTAATCCAAGACTCTGGTTATAACTGCTTGGTCCTGTTGTATCTGCATGACCGACAATGTGAATTGTTTGTAGGCTTTGATTACGTCTGATTTCATCCACGACTGACTGGATAACCTTTTGGCTGCTGCTACCGATTTTCGATGAGTCGAAGTCAAAGAA
>JAUICS010000385.1 GCA_030427765.1 Alphaproteobacteria bacterium | reverse complement strand
CGCCCATTGCCGAATACGCAAACCGTTGACGCGATCCCATATTTCCGACAGAGCATAAACCTGTGTTAATACCAATACCGGCCTTCAAAACAACAGGTTCTTTACCCTGCGCAGACATATCATGCGCAAGACGCTCATTAATCGGTTCAAGCGCTTCATCCATCAACAATGCCGTGCGGCACGCATTTTCGGCATGACGGTCATCATCTAGCGGAGCATTCCAGAACGCCATCATTGCATCGCCCATATACTTATCGATCGTGCCGCGGTTTTCCATGACCAGATCGGACATCGGGGTCAGGAAGTCATTCATCAATTGCGTTAAATCCGCCGGTGTGAATTTCTCAGAAATCGTTGTAAAACCGCGAATATCTGTGAACATCACACTAAGCTCTTTACTTTGACCACCCAGTTTCACGTTTTCGGGATTCTTCGTCAGTTCTTTAATGTAGTCAGGCGAAATGTAGAGAGAGAATGTATCACGGACGTGTTTCTTTTCACTTTCGGACCGAATATAGCTGAGAATCGATGACATCATAAAAATACTGATCGCCACGAATGCAGGGTATACGGGATCAACAAGGTATTTGTATTCCAAGAAGACATGCCACGAAAACAAACCAAATCCAGATACCAGCACGATTGTAAACAGCGCCATAATGACCGCGCCCACAAACGGTGCCAGAACGATCATCAAGAATCCAACGACGGCAACGACCAAAAGCTCCGCCCCGTTAATGCTTTCCGAACGGATGAGATAATTGTTCGTTAGTATTTGTTCAATAACATTTACGTGCCCTTCAACCCCCGCCACGAACAGATCAAGCGGCGTCGAACGAATATCCTTAAGGCCTTCCGCACTTGTCCCGATTACGGCAATCTTGCCGTTAATTTTTTCGGGGTCCACACTGCCGTTAAAGACCTTATATGCGGGAATATAATCTTCCTCCCGTTTTTTCGAAAAGTAAGCATAAATACGCCCATCTTGCGTCATTGGAACGGTATAAGGCCCCACCTTCAATTTGTATTTTGTATCAAATGGCGACCCAGACCATTCATCACTAGATGTAACACGCACTATTGTGTTTTGTCCGGTCGATACACGAACGGCCTCAAGCGCGAGCGAGGGATGAAGTAATTTACGCTTCGTATCGCCATAATAATGATCCGCACTCATCAAAAGTGGGATTTTACGGATTTTTCCATCCGTGTCCGGCGTGGTTGAGAAAAACCCGTTTCCAGCCGCCTCTTTTGTCAGCAATTCGATATTGGATGTTGAATTGCTCATATGCGTTATGCGTTCAAACAAATCGTCCTTTGCCTGCGGCCCCAGCATGATTGGTTTCTTAATACGCGGGTTACGGGTATTAGAATAATCGATGTCTTTATCCTCACTCCCCGCAATCACATCCGTACGTGTAAATCCGGTAACCACACGTTTTGATTTCTTAATCGATTCGGCGAACACTTCATCGTAATCAAGAAGATCGTCCGTGCTTGTAAAATTCTGAAGTCTTATATCAACCGGCAAGCTCTGAAACACTGTACGCGGCGATGTCCGGTCAGACTCCGGAAAGGTAATATCGAACACAATTGCCGCCGCGCCCATATCCGTAAGATTATCAACAATTTGCGCCACATCATTTCGTGGCCATGGAAATTGGCCAAGGTCAGGGTATTTTAGCGAAGCCTCATCAATATCAATAACAACGACCTTGTCCGTTTTTTCACGCGGATACCATTGATTGAACGTATCAAACGCCATAAAGCGCATTTGTTTTAGCCAGCTGTAATCCTGCACCCGGACAAATAGCATGCCGAACAGCAGTGAAAACAAAAGGATAAAATGGAACCAGCGGCTGACAAGAAGACGTTTAAACATGGGAGAATTATATCAGCCCTGTTTTCGATACAAAACACCAATTAATGCGTATCAGTAAGTTATTACATGCGTTTTGTGTTTAAATATTAAGGTGACCAGGCAAATACCTGACCGCTATCAGATAGGTAATCAGGCCGTTTTGATGATGCCAGCATACGGTCAATGGTAGGCGCCAAATGCTGAAGCTGTTCCGGAAGTGGTGGCGGCTGGCGCGTTCC
>JAUICS010000384.1 GCA_030427765.1 Alphaproteobacteria bacterium | reverse complement strand
ACGCCGCATTATTCCTGAAACGATTCCTGAACGGTTCCCCGAACTGGGCGCATTTCGATGTGTATGCGTGGGAGGATGGCGGCCGCAGCGAATGCCCGAAAGGCGGGGCAGACCAAGGACTTCGCACCATGTACCGTTACATTAAAAATAACTTTACATAACATAGATTATTTGATAGAACATTTTATAAAAATATAGGGTGTTATGTCATTAGTCGATAAAATAACCGATCACATCAGTTCCGATGCATATGAAGAGTTTCTGGCAAGTATTAAGACTGAGGCGGATGCATTGGTATCCAACATGGATAGCGCAGAAGATAATTTGTTATCAGATGAAAGTCTTAATGAATGGTTTTCCAAACCTGAAAACCAAAGGTTATTAACACGTTTGGTTCAGGATGTTTCAAAGGTTATAAAGGATTACTCAGATTATGGGTGCCCAGGTCATGATAAACGTCACTTGGTAAAAGATCTTGCCGCCGCATATGATTTTTTACAAGAGGAGCAGATAGACGATGTCAGACAAATGTTTCTGATTCCCAGCCTTCTTCACGATGCCGGTCGTCTTATTGAAGAAAAATTTACCGGAACATCCAAAGGCGGTGTGATTGGTAAGGACCATGCATATTTAAGTTATTTTCTGACTAAGAATCTCTTAGAACCTTATGCGAAAAGAATCCCACAAAAAATCGTTGATCATATGCTTTATGCGCTCATTGTACATCAAAAAGGTACAGGAAAAACATTTATGGCGCAGGCAGTGCAACGTGCGGATCGTGAGCAGCTAGTTGGGGTAGAAGCCATAGCACGCATGTTTGCATTCGATACAGGGCAAAATAGTCTATTCATAAATCAGACAAAGAACGACGATGTAAAATGGGACTTACCTTTACCGGGAACAGATGATGACACCCACCTATTTCCTCATATCGAATTTTACATGCGTAATCTTTTTCCTAATATTGGATCAAAGGGATCGGAACGTGCGGAACAATTGAAAGCAGAAACAGCAGCGTTTTTGTTACTATCCACTCCAGAAGACCTTCATATACAAACTTTTGCACCGGAAATGCAGGAATATGAAGATATAAAGTTTCCGGATCTAAGCGATGTTTATCATGAAAAAGCAAAACCACAGGAGCAAAAAACATCGAGGTTCCCCCTTCTAAGTCGGCTATACCGAATAGTAACGTCTCTTAGACAACCTCTCCCAAATGAGATGAATACAAATCATCAAGAAAACGCCACTCCCCAGTCTTTTGGCAAATTTAAAGGCATTCTTGCACCAGAAACATGGGAACAGGCAAAAATTCTGGCAAATCAATACAAATCTAGATATGATCCATCAACATATTCAGATGCGAATGTGAAAATGTTACTTCTGGAATTTATCGGATCTAAGGGAACATATTTATCCAACGATATTCGCCGAAATATTATTTCTCAAATCGATACAATTTCTGATTATGAAAAACGCATGCTCCATTTAGGTCTATCCTTTTCTCGTGATCTTCAAAAAACACATGATTTAAAAGATCAGGCAATATTGGAGAAATTTGCTCAAACACGTGACTGGAAAGGACAACTTGCAAAATCTGCATTAGACATCGGTTTTGATAGCCCCAATATCAAATGGGCGGTTCGTATGCGCCACAAACTTGACGATGCAATTTTACGTTTGCGAACAGCATCTTTTCCGTCTTTAAATCTTCGTTAAGTAAGCTATAAACGGGCCGTATTGACCTTATGCATGATCGTTTCCGCGAAATGGGATAGCGTGTCATCACGCGCGCCCATGATGATAATGACATCACCGCGCTGCATATTTCGTTGGATATACGGAATAATATCGGCGCGGCGTGAAATGAACTTTGCCTCAATCCCCGCATCCTCGACCGCATAAACAATTTGCTTCGACGAAATCGTCTTTTCTGCCGTCCCGCCTGCGAAATATATCTCGGGCATAATCAAAATATCGTCTGTGGATAACCCGTGTATAAGTGATTGGACAAGTTCATCAAACATCATCTTTGTCGGACCATAGCCATGCGGTTGAAAAATGGCAATTTTTCGTTTTCCAACCTGTTTAATGGCATCCAGC
>JAUICS010000383.1 GCA_030427765.1 Alphaproteobacteria bacterium | reverse complement strand
TGGAAGATTATCACCTAAGGGTTCATTTAATTGCTCAGTACTATCTTCCCGGTCAAGAAAACCTTCAACGGTGCGTTTAAACCAAGACCGTTCACTTAAAAGTTTTTCGCGTTCGGATGGATCAAGAAGGCGGTACGTCGATTCATACCATTCACTACCCGGGAAGTTATGTCCGAGAACGGCTGCAACCTGAATGGCCTGATCCGTAATTCCCAAACTTAAGTATGCTTCCACCATTCTGTGAAGAGCTTCGGCGGCGTGCGTTGTGGTTTCGTAATTATCAACCACTGTTTTAAAACGGTTGATTGCCGCGTTGTAATGCCCTTTACGAAGATAATAACGGCCAATCAGCATTTCCTTTGCCGCAATATGATCATATGTCAAATCACGCTTATAAACCGCATCACGCGCGTATTTGCTATTCGGAAAACGACGGATGAGGGCATCGAATGCATTCAAAGCCTCTCGCGTAATTTCCTGATCACGTTTTACGTCACTAATACGTTCATAAAAACACATGGCCCGCAGGTAATAGGCGTAATCGATACTTTTGTGCCCCGGGTGCAATTCAATAAAACGGTCTAGCGCCAATACGGCCTCATCATACCGTAAATCCTGATAAGATGCATAAGCCGCCATTAACTGGGCCTGGGTTGACCATTTGGAGTATGGATATTGACGCTCCACCTCCTCGAACAAGTCGCTGGCTTTTTTGTATTCCCTAGCTTCAAGCGAACGTGCCGCGCGGTTATAAAGAACCTCAACCTCTTCATCCGGGAAGGCTTCGTTCTTTTCCTTGGATGCACAAGATGCAAGTCCAACAGACAATATCATTAAAAACAGGGTGAATGACCAACGGAAGCTATGTCTCATAATAAACGTAAACCAGTTTTAATTAGTGTAATACCTTCATTCATAGCGCGGAATGCACGACAAGAAAAGGCATACGCATCATTTGATGTGCCTTTATTTGCAACTTGTTTGGAAAATTACGGCTTTTGAATTTACCGATGAATTCAGGCCGGTAAACGGGAACGTGAAACGGCTTCTTCCGCATACGGCAAACTCTGCATACCGAAACTGTTGTCATACAGATAAATATAACGGTATGAACCCGGTGTGCTGAACATTTTCTTCAAAACAGCACTATTGACACGGTGCCCGCCGCTGAAGCTTTCATACGTACCGATGATCGGTGCGCCGGCCAATGCCAGATCACCAATAGAATCAAGGTCTTTATGACGTGAAAACTCATTTGTAAAACGCAATGCATCGGCCTTAACCGCATCATGAACGTCTGTAAACATCTCACCACTTGCCGCAACAATACCGTCACCATCCAGTGCAATCGCATTTTCCGGTGACCCACCAAGCGCAAGGCCCATTTCACGAAGTTTTTTGACATCATCGACAAAACCGAATGTTCTGGCCGGTGCAATTTCGGTATCAAAATTATCTACCGCGAGATCAAACGCGAATCTTTGCTGCCTGATCATCGGGTGGTTAAAATCAATATTCGATATGAAACACTGGCTTTCCGATGGTGACAATGATGCCGAACTATCGCCATCGGCAACATGAATATCTTCCAGTATTTGAATAGCGCGGCGCGGTTTATCCTGAACCTCGATCCCCGCTTTACGAATCAATTTTACAAATGGCAGGGCACTTCCGTCCACGGCAGGAACCTCTGGTCCATCAACTTCAATAAGGGCGTTATCAATCCCGCATCCGTGTAGAGCGGCCATAAGATGTTCGATCGTTTTAACAACCGCACCGGAATTATTACCAATGACAGTACATAATTTTGTGTTGACCACATGATCCCAACGCGCCGGGATATATGCATTATCGGTTGGCAAATCGGTACGTTTAAACACGATGCCATGATCCGCAGGTGCCGGATGAATGCTCATGTTGATAAACACGCCTGAATGCAGGCCGACGCCTTTAACGTCAAATTCTTTAGTGACTGTTTTTTGCATAAAAAAATATATCTATGGAGTTTCGTGATTACTACCTGATTTTCATACTATCAGTGATGCATATTTGTCACAAATCACACTTAATTACAGTTTGTAACAATGCGTAACGCAATCTGCGC
>JAUICS010000382.1 GCA_030427765.1 Alphaproteobacteria bacterium | reverse complement strand
TAGTGGTTACGTTTTAACAAATTCATTTGCGCCAAGTGTTGAGAGCGCGGGAGCACATGCAAGATTAGATGCATAAATATGTGTGTCTATACGCATTTTTTTCCGATAAAAACTTGAAATAACGTATGTTTTTGCCATTTATGTCGTATGAGCAATCCTATACCCAACGATCATCCCGAAGTCAAAACACCGAAAATTGGTGTGTTGCTTCTAAACCTTGGTACGCCGGACGCAACGGATTATTTTTCCGTACGGCGTTATTTATCGGAATTTCTAAGCGATAAGCGTGTTATCGATTACCCGGCATGGTTCTGGCAACCGATTTTGCAGGGGATTGTTTTGACATCTCGCCCATTCCGGAGTGGCGCGGCATACAAATCCATATGGGATGAACGGACGAATGAATCACCGCTGTTGGTTTATACACGCTCGATGACCGAAAAAATTGCCGCACAAATGAAGGATTACCATGAGGTCGTGGTGGAATACGGAATGCGGTACGGCAATCCGTCAACGGCCAGTGCCATCCAGAAATTATTGGATCAAGGATGCCGTAAGGTCTTGTTATTTGCCCTTTACCCTCAATATAGTGCGACCACGGTGGCAACGGCATATGATAAGGCGTTTGATTACCTAAAAACCCTGCCGTGGCAACCATCTGTCCGCACGATGGGCCCGTGGCATGATGATCCGGCCTATATTGATTTGCTGGCAAAATCGATCAAAACGAAGTTGGGTGCCCTGAAAAACCAACCGGAAGTGATTTTGACATCCTTTCATGGTTTGCCGAAACGTTACCTGATGCAGGGTGATCCGTATCACTGCATGTGCGCTAAAACATCGCGCCTTGTGCGTGAAAAACTGGGCTGGCCGGAGGATAAATGGATTAATACGTTCCAGTCCCGCTTCGGACCGGAAGAATGGCTGCAACCATATACCGACGAAACCATCGAAAAACTGGCACATGACGGCATAAAACGCATTGTAATTGTTTCTCCTGCCTTTGTCTGTGAGTGTATTGAAACGCTTGAAGAAATTGCGATGGAAGGGAAGAAAGAGTTTTTGGAGGCGGGCGGTGAGGAATACACATATATCCCATGCCTGAACGATGCCGATAACCACATTGATTACTTGACCGGTTTAATCAAGAAAGAACTTTCCGGCTGGATATAGTTTTTTAGCTTATTTTCTGTTGGATATATTGGTATTCCTGACGTTTGCGATTGACAGGGGCGGTGTATTCGCTATGAATATACTCTATCATTTAAAAGCCATGAAAAGATTATGACAGAGACAAAAGAAACGCTCAAAACCGCCCTTTACCAAAATCACATTGATCACGGTGCCAAAACCGGCCCGTTTGCCGGATACGATATGCCGCTGTATTACAAAGAAGGTGTGATTAAGGAGCATGAATGGGTTCGGACACATGCAGGTTTGTTTGATGTGTCACATATGGGGCAGGCGATGATCCGTGGCCCGGAAGGTGGAACACAGTGCCGGGAATTCGTTGAGAAAATTACACCGTCTTCGTTTGAAAAGCTTAAGATCGGGCGCACGAAATATACGGTTCTGACAAATCCGGAAGGCGGTATTGTCGATGATTTGATGGTTACGCATTGTGATGATAACGCTTATCACTTTGTTCTGAATGCAGGGTGTAAGGCCAAAGACATAGATTGGATCAAATCCCATTTACCGGGCGACATTGATTTTATCTACTTCGATGAATGGGCGTTAATGGCTATTCAGGGGCCGGATTCCGAAGATGTTGTTAAGGCAACATTAGGGCTGGACTTATCTGATATGCCATATATGGCCATGCGTGCCTTAAACGACAATAAAATGTTTATTAGCCGTCTTGGTTACACCGGCGAAGACGGTTTTGAAATTGCCGTGCACAACAATGATGCGCCGGACCTTTGGGAAAAATTACTGTCTGATGATCGCTGTAAGCCGATTGGCTTGGCCGCCCGTGATGGGCTTCGTCTTGAAATGGGGTATCCTCTCTACGGACATGATATAGATGATACGACCACGCCGGTTGAGGCGGATTTGAACTGGATCATCGGAAAAGATAACAAAACCTTCATCGGGCATGGACGTGTCTGGGGTG
>JAUICS010000381.1 GCA_030427765.1 Alphaproteobacteria bacterium | reverse complement strand
CTAACATTAGGTATCAGTGAAAAGGCCCTGACCGCAATTGAGCATTTCGACATGGGCCCATACAGGGCAGAAATAACGAAACGACATCAAAAAACATTCGTACAAAAAATGCGCGCACATAGACAGATACTTACCCATCAACCGCCGCCGCACATACCACATAATTGGGAAGCTGAGGAATTATATCGTCACGATCTTGCGGCCTGACAGCCAGATTCGGGATATGCGGTTACAATATCGAATATTGCTTCCGCTATACTGATGACATCCCCCGTTGCATCGACACGTCGGCAACGTTCAGGGTATTTGGACAACAGCTCCATATAGCCATTATACAAACGCCAATGAAAATCCATATCGAACCCTTCGTATTTATGATCCCCCTCACCCGTTTCGTCGGCACGTTTGTGTGCACGCGTCAATCCCTGTTCCGGCGAAATATCAAATACAAGTGTTAAGTCCGGTTCAAAAGCACCAATGGATGTCGTTTTTATACTCTCGATAACATCTGGCGATACCCCAAGGCCATCGCCCTGATAGACCCGCGTTGAATCTGTAAACCGGTCGCATAAAACGATCTTTCCGGTTCTCAGCGAAGGCAATATCAGTTCCTGCATATGAATTTTACGTGCGGCGAATAATAGCAAAACATCCGTGACAGGGTCCCAATTCGCAGTATGTTTTGAAACAAGCAAATCACGGATTTTTTCCGCATCTGGCGTGCCGCCGGGCTCACGCGTCACAATCACATCCTTACCCAGCGATGTAAGATGGTCGGCTAGTTTTTGAATTTGCGTTGATTTTCCGGCGCCCTCGCCGCCCTCAAATGTGATAAACATTCCTGTGGCCGGTGTTACTGTGTTTTTTGCTCTGGCGTTTGCTCATCAGGCTTTGCAAATAAGATACCGGCCTTGATAAGCGTTTCCTGAAACATTCCTACGCGCGGAATATCACTTGCGGCAACCAGGCTTACAACCTGTTTTTCACGGTCAGGAATTTCCAAAACCATGCGCCCGACCGGCTGCCCTTTTTGAATTGGAGCTTCCAAAGGATGCTCATATTCAATCGAGGCCTTGATACCCTTCAAGTCATCACGGTTAATGGATACACGTACCGGCTCCTTCACCGCCATATCAACATAGGCGTATTTGCCAAATAGAACTTTGGCTTCCGAAATCACCTCGCCTTGTGACAACAAATTCATATTTTCAAATCCGTGTAATCCCCATGCCAGAAGACGTTTCCCTTCATCCGCACGCTCACGGTTACTGTTCAAACCGTTTACAACCATCACAACACGGCGGCCCTTTTGCTCACCCGATCCGATAAGACCATATCCTGCGGCCTCCGTATGGCCGGTTTTAATTCCGTCTGCGCCAAGTCCGGAAACATACAAAAGTGGATTGCGGTTTGGTTGTTTAATATCATTATAGGTAAATTCTTTTTCCGAATAATAACTGTAATACTCGGGAAATTCCTGAATAAGGGACCGCGCCATAACCGCAAGATCATAGGCCGTTGAATAATGGTTCGGGTCTGGCCAGCCGCTGGCGTTTGCGAAGTGGGAATTTTCCATGCCCAGTTGCTCCGCCTTACGGTTCAGCATATCGGCAAACAGATCCTCCGTCCCTGCAAGATGTTCGGCCAGAACGATTGTGGCATCGTTGCCGGATTGTACAATCACGCCACGGATTAAATCCTCAACCTTCACGGTCTTACCAACCTCGACAAACATTTTTGACCCGCCCTTGCGCCATGCCTTCTCACTCACCGGCAATTCATCATCTAAGGACAGGCTACCGTCACGTAACGCCTCAAAGACCTGATACATCGTCATAACCTTACTCATCGACGATGTCGGCATACGTTCGTGGGCATTTTTCTGGAACAAAATATCACCCGTTTCATAATCCAGTAAAACGGCCTGTTTTGCCTTCGTATCAATCGTGGCGGAATAACCCGGAAAGGCATATGCCATCAAGATGATAAATGTCAGAAGGAACAGGAAAAGATAAAATGGTGAACGTGATACAAACCGAAGCATAGGAACCCTTTGTTATTCGTGTGAGTGTTCGTTTGAGATAACGACATGCATTATAAAGAAAATGCGTTTTTCGGCAATGACGGAGTTACAA
>JAUICS010000023.1 GCA_030427765.1 Alphaproteobacteria bacterium | reverse complement strand
CGGCTACCCGTTCGCAATTTCGGGTGACATCAGCTTAGACGGTCAATATTGCGGATCATGTTTATCGGATATGCCGCATTTTGATACGGCCCGCGCGCCCGTTGCCTATAATGATGCCAGCCGTGATATTATTCTGGGCTTCAAACACGGTGACCAGTTGCATGTAATCAAAACCATTGCTGCCTTAATGCGGCGTGTTTTGGCAAATCCGTCGTCGCATGCGGATGTGTTTATGCCTGTACCGCTTCATCGCTGGCGCTTGCTAAAGCGCCGGTATAACCAGTCATCGGTTATCGGCCGTGATCTTGCAATGTCATGTAAAAAAACATTTCTGCCGGACGGGTTGTTACGCGTACGTGCCACCCCGCCACAAAAGGATAAATCACGAGATCTTAGACGCAAAAATGTACGGGCGGCGTTTTCGGTTAATCCGGCATATCTGGAACACATTAAAGGGGCGTCGGTTATACTGGTGGATGATGTGTATACGACCGGCGCGACCGTAAACGAATGTGCGCGCGTGCTTAAGTCTGCGGGGGCAAAGGCAGTGGATGTTCTTACGTTTGCCCGTGTGGCAAAGGATGTTGTGTAAGACAAAAATTGTCAGGCGGCGATTCCGCGCATGCCTTCCTGCATCATAATGCGTTTTAGTAATGGGAAACTGTCTGTAACCTGAAGTCCAAAACGGCGCAGGAAATGTACGGGTTTTATATCATGCGTCAGAAGGGATACGAGGCCGTGTACACTTGCCAAACGTTTGTTTGTGTCGAAGATGCGTCGTTGCTGGTATTGTCCTAAAACTGCACTGGACCCAATATCAAGACCTAAATCGGTGGCATCCTGTATAACATCGATAAAGGCCTGTACGTCCCGTATGCTCATATTTAGCCCTTGTGCGCCTAGCGGGTGCAGGACGTGTGCGGCTTCTGCCAATATAACCGCGCGTTTTGCGCTGAATTTTGGGCTTCGTAGAGTGATTAACGGGTGTACGTTCACGGCGGATTGAACCTTTAATGTGCCCAAAATGCCCCCGCTGAGGTCATGTAGGTGCCGTTCAATATCCTGAATGCGCATTCCGACAATGTCGCTCGCCTTATCATGTTTTTCGGTCCAGACAACACTGCTTGTCTTTCCCGGTAAAGGCACGAATGTTAGCGGTCCGCACGGACGGTGAATTTCTGTCGAGATATTGTTATGCGGTTTGGAATGACTTACCAGCAAAGAAATCGCGTCTATGCCGTAATCAATCTGTTTTTGTGTGATACCTGCGGTTTGGCGGACGGTGGAATGACGCCCGTCTGCGCCGATGATTAATGTGCCTGTAATCTCCGTGCCGTTCTCCAAAACAGCGGTAACGTCGAAATCTGTCGCTGTGTACGTATCGAGTTTTACTTTTTTGTGGAAGGTGATGGTTTTTATCCCCTCTGCCTCCTCCGTCAACGCGGCGCGCAGAATGTAATTCGGGATATTGTATCCAAACATATCCTGTTCAATGTCGCGTGATGAAAATGAAATGGATGTAGGCTCTTTCCCTGGAAGGGTCCGGTCACAGATTGTAATGGTTTTTAACGGGGCGATAAAATCCTGAATAACATTCCATGAGTTTGTTTGCTTAACTGCCTCAAGTGCGTCCTGCATAATCGCGGATGTAAACCCGCTTGGCATAATATCCTTAAGCTTTTCGGCCGGTGCAGGGTCGATGAGATGGATATGAAAACCCGACCTTGCCAACAGGATGGATAGTAACAGACCCGGAACACCGGCCCCCGATATAATGATCGTTTTATGCATTTTGTGGACTTAAGTTATTTCAGAAATAAACTATATTAGACAGAGTGAGTTTTCAATTCCGTTACAATTGAAAACCTAAGAATGAAAAGCCAAAAATGAAAAGCCAAAAATGAAAAGCCAAAAATGAAAAGCCAAAAATGAAAAGAGTGTGCCATGACAGATCATAAACCGGTTGATATTTATACGAAACAGACATGCCCATACTGTGTTCGGGCGAAAGGATTGCTGGATAGCAAGGGTATATCCTACAACGAAATCAAAATCGATGGTGATCAAGAGCTGCGCGCGAAGATGATTGAGCGCGCGGATGGCCGTTATACCGTGCCGCAGATTTTTATTGATGGCACCGGTATTGGTGGCTGTGACGATTTACACGCGCTGGAGGATAAAGGCGAACTGGACGGGATGTTGGCGGTATGACATCAAAAAATGTTACAAAAGTTGCCACAAAAGTTGCCTGTGTCCAGTTAAGTAGCGGCCCTGATATTCATGAAAATATGTCAGTTGCCGCGGATGCAGTGCGTGAGGCGGCATCAAACGGCGCTAAATTTATTGCCTCACCGGAAAATACCGGCGCGATGATCCTTGATTTGAAAAAGAAGATCGGCGCGGCGTTTACCGAGGAAGATAGTCCGGCCATTCCATTTTTTTCCGACCTGGCGCGGGAAACGGAAATATGGCTCCTTATCGGGTCGCTAGCCCCGAAAGTATCGGGAGCACGTCTGGCCAATCGCAGTTATCTTTTTAGTCCCGAGGGGCAGGTTTTCGCCAAATACCAGAAAATACATATGTTTGACGTTGATCTGGATACCGGCGAATCGCATCGCGAGAGTGAGATTATGGAGCCAGGAAAGGAAACGGTTCTCGTAAATATGCCGTGGGCGGCGATGGGGCTGGCCATTTGTTATGATATGAGGTTCCCGCACATGTTTCGTGACTTGGCAAAGCAGGGCGCACAGGTTCTGGCCATTCCATCGGCATTTACCGTTCCGACCGGTAAGGCGCATTGGCACGCGATGCTGCGTGCCCGTGCAATCGAAACG
Source organism: Alphaproteobacteria bacterium (assembly GCA_030427765.1). Lineage (GTDB taxonomy): Bacteria > Pseudomonadota > Alphaproteobacteria > Micavibrionales > Micavibrionaceae > JAUICS01. The sequence continues at coordinate 7,914 of JAUICS010000023.1, read as the reverse complement.
GGGTGTTTTGTAATTGCACCGGCCCAGTGTGGTGAACATGATGGCGGCCGAAAAACATACGGTCATTCGTTGATTGTCGATCCGTGGGGCAGAATATTGGCCGAGGCAGGTGAACAACCCGGGATTATTTATGCCGATATTGATCTGTCACTCGTTGATCAGGCGCGGCAGTCGATTCAGCAGCTGCGCCATGATCGGGAATACGAGATTAAAAAAGTCGGGTTTTAGCGGCTAAGGTCAAGGTTTCTTCCATCAGGGAACAAGCGGTCGAGCCAGCGAGTCCAAGTGTTGTCATGACGCCTGACGTCACCCGGTAGCCATTTTGCGGCTGCATAGTCTGCGCGTGTTAAGGGCTCATAACCCTCTGGTTTTGGCTCACGCGACAAGGCGTAGAAGATACGTGCATCAGGGATTGAGAATGTAAGGCGTTTGGCCTGCGATTCTTCCCATACACCGTTAGGATTACCCGGAGAAAATGTTTTAACATAGCGGTCTTCAGGGAAGCCATATCCAACAGGTTGTGAGCTTGCCTCGATCTCCAGACTTGGGGTTAAATCCCGTCCACCGCCAAAAACAGCTTTCGTTCCTGAGGTGCGCGTGTTTTGTCCGCGTCCAAATAATCTGTCGTACACACTCCGTTTCATAGGTATAACAACCATTTCCATTGCCGGGTTATCGCTTGCGGATAGAGAAGACATTCCTGCATGTGTTGGTTGATTTGCCGTTACCATTTGTCCCAAATCGCCGCCGATTGCGGTACGTATATTGTCCATCCATGGCAGGCCATATGCATCTCTCTCAACGCCCTCTGCGGTGTCGTGATAACCTTTGGCCCCTTCTATGACGACATAGTTTTGTTTCTGGCCACCGCTGAATGCTTTCATTCGTACGGATTCTGCTGTTTCCGGCTCACCCGTAATGGCGTTAATGCCGTTGACAATCGGTATAACCGCAAACACGCCATCTGTTTGAAAGAAACGTGCATAGAATGCCTCGCCGGGATACATCGGTGTTGTGACGGATGTCGCGCGTTCAAGTGACCCGCCATCATCCGTTTCTACATACGCCGGTATTTCTGTTTCATTGCCCGGGCCGTAAGGAATAAAGCCGGGTATTAGTGGACTGTCATCATTTTCCGGAACGCGGACGGTTCGGCGGAATGCCATTAGTGATGTAATTATCTCTACCGTTCCAGCTTGCTAACGGATCAGACTCCGATCCAATGAATCCCGGACATTTAACCGTACTAACCCATCGTTTTGTGGATGCGCCGCATGCAAATACGTCTTTTGGTAAAAGTAACAGGCCTGCAGCTCCTGCTAGTATGGAGCGTCGTTGACGCCCGTGTGCGTTTAATTTTTCAGACATGGTGTTTAATCTCTCTATTTAGCCAAGAAAGAGAATAGTTTGAGATCTTTATTATGTCAATAAAATATTCTATTTTTAGGAGAAATTAAAAGCCAAGTGCGCGTAGCCAGCCGGATTGTGATTGTTGCTCAACCGGCAAAATATCAACGGGATCGACGAATTCGTGAACAAGGTCACCCGCAGTATTCTTCATAATATCGGCAATCACTTCACCATTCGAAGCATCTGACGTTTTTGAGAATAATCTTGTCAGCAGTTCCGGCAATTCCTTACGTGAATAGTTATCGGTCAGACCCTCGCTATGCCCCCGTTCCGAGATAATGCGTGCCTGCTCGGTATATATCGCGTTTGAATATTCCCTGAATGTATCTGTCAGGCGTTCCTGGAATTGTTCTGGTGTCAGAATATTGATCTTTTGGCCGGACACGTTTTCGTCACGAATTACCTCGATAATTTTGCCATCTAACTGTTTGCGAACGTCTTCATCTATGGTGAAACGTTTTGATGCGATCATGTCCTCGCGCCACGTGAAGTAGTTCACACGTTCGGTTGAGTTTTTAATATGCGCCAATGACAATGTTCCATCCGGTAGGAAAGATAGGAGCATTTCCGGATTGAGCGGAATATGGGCCTGTCCGAATACACGAACCAAGCGTCCTTTTAGGTATTCCGCGACATAGTCTTTCTGATGTACAGGCGATGTATCTACCTCAACCTGAAGTAAATCAGCTTCTTTTGTACTTAAACACTCAAGTTTTGTAAGAAGTTCGGGGTTTAATTTCGGAAATTCACGGCGCAGGTTGGATGGTGACTGATCAACAACCGAGAATGTATAGTCACGCTTATGCAGTGCGATTTTGCCATCGGCCTTTTGGCGTGACATCATACGGCGGAACTGAACCGTACCTTCGTTTCCGAGGTCTTCCAGAACAGTTTGCAATACACCACCGGCAGCACCGGCGGCAAGCAATGCGACTGCGGCCTCCACACTCAAAACCGCAACATCAAGACCAAATACCGCACCGGCCACACCAAGTGATGCAGATACAAGATATTTTAATGGTCCGCTGCGTTCCATCATATCGGATGTAAAACGTGCCAGACGTTGGAGGTTACGTTGAAGACGGCGGCTGGATAACAATTCCTGTCCGCGGAATTTCTTAAGCGCGGTTATATTCCAGTTGCGTCTGTAATTCAGGAACAATTTATCAAATGTTTCCCCGTTTGCGGCTCGTGCCTCACGGCTGATGGAAAAGAAATCACGTAATGTGCCGCTTTCGCCGATTTTCTGGAATTCGTATGAACCACTGGCTTTCCCGCGAAGGCGGCGATAAATACTGCTTTGCCACTGGCTGGATTTCTTTTTCTTTTCATTAATTCGGATGGCAATGTCTTCGTTGGCCATGCGGAACGTACGTTTTGCGTTCGGACCAGTGTGTGTTTCGTCCTGTGCGAATAAACTGTATTCTGCGGCAAATTTATCGTGAATTGTTGCACGAAATTCATCAATGGCAATTTGTTTCCGGCGGGGACTGGCGTTTTTGAACGCACCAACAACATATACGTTTGCACCCATATCGGGCTTTTTAAGGTCAAGGTCCGCAAGTTTCCATTTGCCGTCTTGATCTTTCTGACCCACAAGGTGCTGTGGTTCAAATTCAAACAGGATAATTTCCATGCCGGATTGCGGTTCTTTTACAACGCGGAAGACACCTTCACGATATTGAATAAGGCCATCCCATGTTTCGAGGCTTGGGTCTTTCGCGAGCTCTTCTTGTGTCGGCTTTATGTACCGTGCGGCAAGTGTCTGGTTGGTTTTTGAGTGAACGGAAAGTGCGATGTCTTCCAGTTTGTGTAGTTCACGCTCCGCACGCTGTGTTTCATTTTCTGTTTTGCGTGGCCCACGATGACCGGCCAGTGTTGAACGGAATAATATGCTTTGTGCGTTTGACATTTTTTCTCCTCCAGATTGAATGCTCGCTCACTTCTCATAAAGACGTATTTTATGGCAAAGTCAATATGCAAATTAACAAGAGGAGGTGTTTTTACGTCCTAATTTGGTGTGCTGAATTTTTATGTTTTTTTATGTTCGTCTTTTTATGTGCGTCTAGGGAATAATCGCGCGTCCTGCGGTGTCGGGTCGGTCGGCAGCTGCATATGACGATGCTGGGCAACGGCTTCCTCAATCAAATCGTGAAGCAAATCAGAGAATAAAACAGGTGTTTCTGCCGCTTCCCAAAGAAAATAACCGAACGATCCCGGGCATGGGTTTAATTCATTAAACCAGATTTCGCCCGTTTTATCGTTGCAGATGAAATCCAGACGCGGGCAGCCCGAGCCATCCAGCCGTTCGTATATGGTTTTGGCCCAGTCATAAATGGTGCTTTTCATTTTATTCGATATATCCGGATTGATGTCACGGGTTAGAGACAACATACCCTCACTTGATGTGCCGGGGATTTTTTGCCCTGTTTTATTGGCGTTATCGGAAACATATTTCTGTTTGAAATCCAGTAAGTCGCTTTTGTTTTTCGGGCGTTCAATGGCCGATAGGGCAATATCATGCATCGGTCCTTTCACGGCGATATTATATTCCGCCATGTTTTCGACGAACGGTTCAATTATCCCTGTATCATCATATTGAAACAGGGTTGATAGAATATTACGGATGTCCTCGATATTTTCGGCTTTGCCGACGCCAATACTGCTGCCTAAATGGGCCGGTTTGACAATACATGGAAACGTGATTTTGCTTTGTTTTAAACTGGCGGTGATTGTATCGGCATCGACCCATAAACTGTCCTGTGGGCGTTTAACCGATAAATAGGGAAGAACCTTCACGTCCGTTGATTCCAAAACATATTTTGTAGTGACTTTGTCCATATACACGGCCGATGCCTTTGTTCGCATACCGGTATAAGGGATGTTTGCCGATTCCATCAGGCCCTGAAACGGGCCATCTTCGCCAATTAAACCGTGGAAAGCCGGAAGGGCGACGTCAAATGTAATATTGTCGTATGATCCGAACATTTTCTTTCTTGTGGGCACGAGAACGCCTTGCCCGCGGCCTGTCATGTCAAGCGTGACAGGCATAAGCGTGTCTTTCGTTTGCTGGCTTAACATGTAAGAATCGCGACTACGTAAAGCATCACCCGTGTACCAGACACCCTGCGGCGATATGTATACCGGAAACGAGTCATATTCCCGTGAATCAAGTGCCTCGAGCGCTTGCAGGCCGGTGATTATACTGACATCATGTTCTGGTGAGCGTCCGCCGAAAAAGACAGCGATTTTCTTCTTGCTTGGCATGGTAGGCACCTCATAAATAACTGTGGGAATATTCTGGGTCATAGATTAAGCATGGAAGTATGGAATGACAATGGTGTTGATATGGCTTTTCACCGATTTGGTGAAGGGGAGCATCTTTTCCTATGGGCACATGGTTGGGGGCAGTCCCATGACGCGTTTATGCCGTTGGCGCAAAGTTTCGAGCGGAGGGGCGTAAACTGCCTTATTGATTTTCCCGGTTTTGGAAAATCGGATATGCCATATGGTGACTGGGGCGTTGGTGATTATGCATCCAGTATGGGCCGGTTTCTGGAGACGTATTTTCCGGACAAGAAATGTATTTGGATCGGGCATTCTTTTGGATGCCGTGTCGGTGTGAAGCTGGCGGCACATTCACCTGAAAAATTTAAGGCGATGTGCCTTATTGCCGGTGCGGGGTTGCCGGCAAAACGGTCAATCTTGAGGCGGCTAAATAACACCGTACGTGTGCGTATGTTTAAAATGTTGAAGTATCTGACGTGGAGTGAGGCGCAGCGAGATAAGCTCCGCAGTTATTTCGGAAGTGCGGATTACAAAAACGCCGGACCAATGCGGGGAACGTTTTTAAAGGTTATTTCGGAGGATTTGTCAGGTGACGCGCGCCGTGTGCAATGTCCGGTGCAATTGATATATGGTGAAAATGATACCGAAACACCGCCGGATATGGGGCGGCGTTACAACGGATTGATAACGTACTCTGCATTGGATATTCTTCCCCATATGGACCATTACACGTTATTGGGCAGTGGACGGCACCAAACACTAAAAATACTCAACGAATTTGTATCGTTACAACACGAAAGGGAGAATGCATGATCGCGATTTTTACATGGCTGGTATTTACGTTTTTTATCGTCCGGCGTCTTATGACGTATTTGCATATATTCCAGCAGGAAGAGTACGATAATGCACGTTTCAAAACATGGGTTTTGGAGAATCAGGCTTTCGATAGAAAGATCACACTCGCCCTGATTGTCCTGTTGGTGGCGGATTTATTTCTTCATCCCGGATCGATGGCCCTGCATCTGGCAGCGATCGCCATTTTCATTGTAGGAATTATCATTGAAAATAATCCCTTGTCCAATGCCAAGAAAAAACTGGTCCTGACGTTTCGTGCCAAGCGCATTCTGGGTGTGGCGGCGGCCATTTTGTCATTCAGTATGCTGTTGTTTTCCTTCGGGGATATGGTGTTGGTCTGGATCGTACTCGTTCAGGCCGCCCCGTTTATACTGATTTTGGCGAATGTGCTTCTTAACCCTATTCAGGAGAAGGAAAACCAGAGATTTCGGGCAGATGCGGTTGAGAGGTTAGAAGAATTAAAGCCGACGATTATTGGAATTACCGGTTCGTACGGCAAAACGTCGGTAAAACATATTCTGGGGCATGTTTTGCAGTCACATGCGCCAACGCTGGTTACGCCGGGCAGTGTTAATACCGAAATGGGTATTACACGCATTATTCGTGAACATTTAGGAAGTCATCACAAATTCTTTGTCGTGGAAATGGGCGCGTACGGTATTGGTTCGATCAAACGATTATGTGACCTTACCCCGCCGCACCACAGCATTATTACGGCCATTGGTCCCGCACATCTGGAACGTTTTAAAACATTGGACGGCACGGCGCAGGCAAAGTTTGAAATTGCCGAGGCCGCCATTGAAAAACACGGTAAAGTTGTTATTCACGAAAGTGTTTTGGAACAAGATTATGCGAAAAAGTTTGTCGAAAGCCACGGCGGCAATTTCATCACATGTGGTGAAAACGGTTCACTTGAAATTGTTGAGGTGCACCAGCATGCGGACGGTACAAATGTATCCATCGTATGGGATAATGCGGCGTATTTGCTTGAGGCGCCTTTATATGGTCAGCATCACGGTACAAATATGGCGCTGGCCTTCGCGATGGCAATGGTTCTTGGCCTGAAGGCAGAAGATGTCGTTTCCGCCATGAAAACCACGCCGCAGATTACCCACCGTCTGGAAGTCAACAAAATGGGGAACCATACGGTTATAGACGATGCGTTTAACAGTAATCCAAAGGGATTTGCCGAGGCCCTTAATGTCATGGACATTATTGCAAAATCGTCTGGCGGCCGCCGTATTCTGGTGACGCCGGGGATGGTCGAGCTTGGGGATGCACATGATGAAGAGCATGCAGCCTTGGGAACGTTATCGGCCGAAAAGGTTGATATATGTCTGGTTGTTGCGCCGGGACGTATTCCAACATTTATCCGTGCGTATAAAGATCGCATGGAATATGGTCAGGTAATTAAAACGTTCGGGACGTTCGAGCTTGCAAAACGCTGGCTAACCCAGAATGTGAAGCGTAATGATGTTGTTCTGCTGGAAAACGACTTGCCCGATTTGTATGAGAAAAAACTGGTATTATAGATTCTTCGAACATCAAACTTGACAAACACGTCCGTTTTGCATCATAACATTCCTTTAATTCCGAGTTATATTTCTCATCAGTGGCGGGGTAGCTCAGGGGTTAGAGCAGTGGAATCATAATCCATGTGTCGGCAGTTCAAATCTGCCCTCCGCTACCAACTTAACTCCCGAAAGCATGGCGTCATTGTCTGCTAGCGGTTTTTCCTTGCTCATAGAGACGGCAAGGATGCCCGCCAATGCCCCATAGAGGTCGACGGTCAGCTCTGTCCTTTCTTCGTTTGGTGTTAGCACTACGCGGTCGATGAGTGTCCGGATAAGCTCAATCGCCTCATCCTTCCGCTCATCATCCCGCAACGTCTGCACAAGCTCCCTCACGGCGTCGTGATAGCGCTTGCTCATTTTCGGGTGCAGAAGCACCGGCGTCTCATCTTCCTGTTCCAGAAGATGCTCCAATTTGGCATACCGCTCTTCGACCCGATCAAGCTCTTCCTTGAGCGTCTGATTCGCGAAGCCATCAACGACCGCCTGGACGATCCGTCTCTTCGCTCCGTCGAGTCTGCTCAACTCCGCTTTGTACGAATTCGCGCGAGCCTGCCGCTCGCGCGTCAGTTCGTTCACTCTCCGCGCGTACTCATTGCAGAACTCGGCGCACAACTCCTCGTCCATCAGACGTTCCTGCAAGACAGACAGCACCAGCTGTTCCAGCTTGACTTGGTCAATTTTCAGATCGTTTGTGCAGGTTCCCCTGTCTCGTTGAGTAGTGCAGCTGTAGCGGCCGTGATTCGTTTTGGAGCAACCCCCGCCGCATTCACCGCACTTGAGCAAACCT
>JAUICS010000380.1 GCA_030427765.1 Alphaproteobacteria bacterium | reverse complement strand
GATATCTATAACAAGGCGGCCTATCTGCAACTTGCAAACCATACTGGCGCGGGTACAGTGTACCTTTTGGATGCAAGATACCGTAAAAAAACGGTCGGTATTTTGAGCAAGCGTGATGATATCCGCACCGCGCCGTTAATTGAATCCGAATATTATTTATCCAACGCCCTATCGCCCTTCGTTAACATTATAACGGGTAATCTGGATGATATTCTGGCGCAGGAACCAAGCATGATTATTTTTTCAGATGTCAGCGGTTTGAACGAAAATGATAATGCCGACATTGAAAACTGGATTAAAAGCGGCGGTTTATTTGTCCAGTTTGCCGGTACCAGTTTCTCACAATCCATCCCGAGCTTCACACCGGTTAAACTGCGTATCGGCGGACGTGCGCTTGATGGTTCCATGACATGGCAGGACCCGCTAAAAATTAAGGAATTCACAGAAAACAGCCCGTTTCAGGATATCAAAATTCCGGATGACGTGTCCATTAAACGTATGGTTCTGGCCGAACCGACCGTTGATCTGGATAAGAAAACATGGGCAAAACTTGATGACGGACCCCACTTATCACCGCATCCCGCATTGAAAAGGGCATGACGGTTCTGATTCACACGACGGCCACACCGGAATGGTCCAATCTGGCATTATCCGGTCTGTATATTCAGGTATTAAAGCGCCTGTCCGATATGGCAGAAGGAATTGCCATTACCGAAAATGTTAAACAGCAAAATATCATTCAGCCTATTATGGTTCTGGATGGGTTTGGTGACCGCAAAACACCGGATGCCTCTGTTGAAAGCATTGATTTATCCGATTTGGAAAACTTCAACATTTCACACACACATCCACCCGGTGTCTATGGTTATCCTGGGTATTCGATGGCCGTAAATATGGGTGATTACATTGATGCCGTTGAAAGGGTGAACGGCCTGCCGCTCGGTGTAAAACAGTTAACGTATAAAAAAGACCAAAACTTCCAGTTCATGCCGTGGTTACTCTTGCTCGCCGCATTACTATTCCTGATCGACTGGATTGCCATGATTATCATGTCCGGCCGTAGCATATCACTTGGTTTCGGGCGCTCAGGCAAAACGGCGACAACATCACTCTTTATTATAGGACTTTTAATAGGGCTATCGTCATCCAATGCACATGCCCTGACAATTGAAGAAGAAATCAAATACGCCTCCGAAATGCATATGGCATATATAAAATCCGCGAATGCCGAGCTTAATAACACCACCGAACGGGGCCTTGAACAACTGGCACGTATTCTAACAACCCGTACCTCTGTTGAACCACAAGGCGTTGTCGGCCTGAACATTGAAAACGATGCATTAAGCCTGTTCCCGTTTATCTACTGGCCTGTCCATTCCTCCAAATCAACATTAACGGAAACCGAAGCGCGCAAGGTACAGCAATATCTGGATAACGGCGGATTAATCCTGTTCGACACGCGCGATCAACCGGATCAAACAAGCGGACAATTCGGTTTCGGGATTAGTGAAAATACCAAGATACTGCGCTCATTACTCTCAACACTGAATATTCCGGAACTATCACCAATCAACGAAGGTCATGTTTTGTCAAAATCATTCTACCTTCTGAAATCGTTCCCCGGAAAGTATGAAGGCGGCACATTATGGGTTGAACTGGCCAGTACAGACCCCGAAAAACGGACAGGACTGGATGGTGTATCCGGCGTTATTATCGGCAGCAATGATTGGGCCAGCGCATGGGCCGCCAGCATACGATCCGGACAATCCATTTTCAATTTATCGGGCGGCAGCCGCCAGCAGGAAATGGCATTTCGTTTCGGCATAAACCTGATGATGTATGCCCTTACCGGCAATTATAAAGCCGATCAGGTCCATGTCCCTTTCATTTTGGATAGGTTGGGGCAATAACGGCAATGGATAACGCAAACAATTTCTTATCATTTACATCCATTCAGTGGGATCCGTTAATACCCATATGGATGTTGGTCATTATCGGTCTCATTGGCGCGATGCTTGCCGTATCGGCCATAGCCTATAAACCAAAAGGTATGATCACCCGCATGGTGGCCATAATCGGGTTTCTGCTTATCCTGGCAAATCCAAATATGGTTGAGGAAAAGCGCAGACCCGTAACGG
>JAUICS010000379.1 GCA_030427765.1 Alphaproteobacteria bacterium | reverse complement strand
TAGTCTGAACGGCTTTATTGTTAATGAGACATTGCTGGGAAGTAACCCGATTGTATTTGAAAAATCATTTGCCGGAACAAAATTGACGCATATGTCATCCGCCGTGTTTCCGGCCACGCAGACAAAAGACATTGATACCGTCATCGCATATGATCCGCCGATACAGCATGAATTCAATGCCGCCGAATTTTATGATGATGTGATCAGCTCAATCGAAAATAAGCCGTTATGGCAGGTCAATGCCGTTCCGTTTGAGAATGAAACGAATGACCCGAAAATCGCCATCGTTATTGATGATATGGGTGTCAGTTCGTATAAAACCGCACGTGCGCTCGACCTTCCTGCGCCGATTACAATGTCATTTATTCCAAACGCACCGTTCACAAATGACTATTATTATAAGGCCAAATTGGCGGGCCATGAACGTATGCTGCATATCCCGATGCAACCTCTTAATACGGATATTGAAATGGAAGACGGCGCATTAACCACTCAGATGGGCGCAGATGATATTCGTGAGACCCTTTCCGCTATGCTTGATGAATATCATGGTTACGTGGGTATCAATAATCATATGGGGAGCGCGTTTACACAAGACCGCGACGGCATGGATGTCGTGATGTCAGTGTTGAAAGAACGCGGCCTTATGTTTGTCGATTCACGTACTATTCATAATTCCGTTGGTGGCACGGCGGCGATGCAGGCGAATGTGCCGTTTCTGAACCGTGATGTGTTTATCGACCATGTGGTTGAGGAGGAGGCGATCTGGGCCGCCCTCGATAAAGCCGAGCAGGTTGCACGCTCAACCGGATTTGCCGTGGCCATCGGCCACCCGCATAAGGAAACATTGAATGTTCTGGAGCAATGGGTGGCGACCCTCGATAAACGGAACGTTACGCTTGTGCCGGTCTCTGCATTACTGGCCGAGCCAGAGCATCTTCAAACAAGTTCCCTTGCCGAATAATGGCGTTTGTCATTGCGCGTGTACGATAAAATGTGCGGCAATGCGTGTGAAGTTTTTTGACCTCATTCGTCATCCTGTGCGTAGGCACAGGACCCACTTATACTTTAGCGCAAGCGTTTCAGATTAAAACCGCAAAGGGCGCAGCGTTTACAACGATAACAACGAATTTTTTTGTCATCCTACGGCTACCGTAGGATCCATGTTGCCGTACTTGCTTACGTATCGTTGGATCCTGCGATCACGTCGCAGGATGACTATGAAAGAAGCACAAACAATCTGGATTACATCCCCATAACAAGATAAGGTTTTGTTATGAAGCATTTCTTTAACATCATCATCCTTATTCTATGTGTGTTTGCATTTTCCGGATGTGATGAACAGTCATCAAATCAAAATCCTTATCTTGAAAATCGCCCCACCGTATCTTGTGAAGAACGGCAATGGAAACATCCTAGCGAACGCATGGAGTGTTTATTTCCAGACCCGCCTATTGGTCGTTGGCATGCGGTTTATAGTGCAGAATTTGCAGAAAGGCATAATTTGCCAAAAGAGAATATCTCCACGGATCTTTCTCCGGGCGTCGATTATATGGAGATGGAAGTTGTTCCATTTGGTAGAGATAATATTGGTACGGGCTGTTTCGTAAGTTTTTTAATGCAACAACCACATGATATTGCAGTGTTTAGTAACACTAAAAATCAACAACAGTTTTTTTCAGAAAATAAGAAAGTTTTTCGTTTTTTTGATTTAAATAATCGCCGTAATGATTTGCTTCGAAGTAGATCATTTAGTTTTATCTCTAGAGATTATAACTATGACAAAGATCAAGGCTTTTTTACAACAACTCTTGCGTTTCAAAAACAAAACGTACTTAAAAATTACGACGTGTTCTCTGTAAATGCGGGTTGTAAGACTTTATCCATGAATGCCGATTCATACTATCCCGATGGTTATGGTTTTCGTGCTGAGAGAGCCTCTTTATATCAAAATGACAGCCTTTGGGAGAAAGTTGGTAAGGCCAGAAAGCTGAAAAACCATGTCCCAAATCATGAAATATTTTTTATCATTTATTTCTAAATAGGTGAAATTTTGAATAAAATTTGTTTTGATTTTATATAAAAATAATAAAATATAGAATATTATATATTTTTAATTGAATTATATGCATAGAATTAT
>JAUICS010000378.1 GCA_030427765.1 Alphaproteobacteria bacterium | reverse complement strand
TCAGGATTTTGATGCCGGTGCCGCCGGTGCCCGCGATCCGAACGCAAAGCCGTTCTACATCAAATATTTCACCCCGCTCGCCATAACTGGCGTCATCGTCGTCGCATTATTCGTCATAGTATTGCAGTATGGAAATGTCACAGGCGGAGGCGGCGGACCAATGACCCAACCTATGCAGGATATTTCGGTTCCTGACGGATATTCAGGCACGGCATCGGGCACACCAAATGGTGTATTCGACAAAATTCCGTCTAATACGCCTGACCAGCAAACACAGGGGTTAAATATACCGAAAACCACCAGCCTACCGGCTAATAACAAACCATCCGGTGGCTTTATGAACAATCCAGATTCCCTGACATCAAGCGAGCTAGCCGGAAACAATCTGACTGGGGGCGATGATTTCCCCCCACAAAGTCAGCCGATTGATAATTCATCTGATGCGGGAATGCAGAAAGTCGCAATGCTGTCAGAAACACCGCCGATAAGCAGTTCTGAGCTAGAAGAATTAGAAGGGAAAATTGACGAGCACGGCCAAAGCATCACACTCATTTTAGCGGATTTAACGGAAATAAAAGATAGCCTTAAAAACGGGTCAGATGTTGAGTTACCCGACAACCTTGACGAACAAATCACCACGGCCGTCAATGCGTCGACGAATAAGTTCCAAATGCAAATCAACAGTCTAGAAACCAAACTTGATAGAGTAGGAGGCGACCGTATCGCCGATTTGGAAGATCAGGTAAGTGAATTAGCCGATCTCGTAAACGAACAAAAAAATATGATTGCCTCCTTAGTTCAACAAAAACAGGAACAAGTAGAGGCCGAATCTGCTGAAAAAGCAGCCATGGCTGACAACTCGGGATGGGTTTTACGCGGAGCACAGCCTGACCGGGCATGGGTTACACGTAAAGGCAGCGGAAGTAACATGCGCATGGTTAAGAAGGGCGACCAGCTTTCCGGTATAGGAATTATACAAACTATCTCCAAAATCAGAGGAAAATGGGTTATAGTAGGATCAGACGGTGAAATTTCACAATAATCTGTCTGATCTCTCCTAACGAATTTCACATTATCAACCTTAATTATCGGCCTTTCCAAACACGTTTCATATCATTTACATATGCAAAATTTGCAAAATGTTAACCAGAAGTGATTTAATTTATGTATGGGTTAAAAAAGCTGAAGAACAAATTCTTTAGCAAATAATTGAATATAAAGTATTTTATTTGGGCATGTTGGGCATGATAAAACGTAAGAATATGAATACCTTTTCCGTCATATCGACAGGTTTCCTGTGGGTTGCGACGTTATTCGTTTTCAATATGCTGACAGTTGGGTACGCATTCGCCAGCGCATGTTCCGGCGGATCAAATACATTGGGTGATGTCATATGTACCACAGTTGTCAGCATGTCGGACCTGCCGGGGTTAATTTCCGGAGTGGCCTATCTTGCCGGTATATATTTTGGTGTATCGGGAATCTGGCTGACAAAAGAACATGTTGAAAATCCAAATCAAACACCCTTTTGGGATCCAATAAAACGGTTTTTGGCCGGCGGTGCTTTATTTGCATTCCCCACGGTTGCCTCGGCCGCCATGAATGCCGTAAATGGCGGCAGTAATAAGGGCGCGGAGCTTGAAGGAGGTTTTGGCAGCACCAGCGCCGGTGACGGTGAGGGTCTGGACAATATTATGATCAAATTCGTTGGCGATATATTCAACAGTATTTTCCCGCTACTTGGTGGTTTCAGTTACCTTGCCGGACTAATCTTCATTTTCATCGGGATTACGCGCCTTTTAAAGACAGAGCGCGAGGGGCCGCAGGGCCCAACCGGCATCGGAACAATTATGACATTCTTGATTGCGGGCGCATTATTTGCACTCGATCCCCTTATGAATGCCTTTACAAATTCTTTTTTTGGAGCCGGAAGCTCAACAATCTCAGCCGTTCCAACACTGCGCACACAGGCCGGTCTGGACGCAAGTGAACGTGTTCATGTCGAAAATGTCATTAAGGCCATTATCGCATTTATGTTCATGGTTGGCTGGATCAGCTTCATACGCGGCTGGTTTATATTACGGGATATATCCGAAGGCAACGGCGGGCAACAATCATCCATGATGGGGGCCTTAACGCATC
>JAUICS010000022.1 GCA_030427765.1 Alphaproteobacteria bacterium | reverse complement strand
TTTGTATGCGCGTTTTTTCACAAAAGCCTTAAATCAATGTGGTTATCTTGATGTGAAAGAACCGTTTAAATGTCTGTTTACGCAAGGGATGATCACACACCGTACATATAAAGATGTGAACGGGAAATGGGTTTTGCCGGTCGATGTGAAGCAGAATGATGACGGTAAACACGTCAAAATGGATGATGGCACGCCGGTTGAAGAAGGACGCATCGAAAAAATGTCCAAATCCAAAAAGAATGTTGTCGACCCCGAAGATATTTTCTCGGGATACGGCGCGGACGCTGCGCGTCTCTTTATATTATCGGACTCGCCGCCCGAACGAGACCTTGAATGGACGGAGGCCGGATTAGAAGGTGCATGGCGTTACATGAACCGCCTTTACCGCATGGTTATGGAACCTGCATTTGATATTCCGGCTAAGGATACGCCGAAACCCGATAGTTTCGGGCCGGATGCGATGGCTGTTCGCCGTGATATTCACCGGACCATCAAGGAAACGGCAGACCATATCAATGGATTCCATATGAATAAAGCCGTGGCCCGCCTAAGGGAGCTAAGTAATGCCCTTGGCAATATGAAGGGTCAAACGGATGATGCGCGCTGGGTTTACCGCGAAGGGATGGAAGCCCTTATTCGGTGTTTCAACCCGATGATCCCGCATATTTGTGAAGAATTGTGGCAACATCTTGGCCATGACGAAATGCTCGCTAAGACTCCATGGCCGGAATATGATAAATCATTGCTTGAAGATGATACGGTTACCATCGCCGTTCAGGTAAATGGTAAGGTCAAGGCCACAATTACGTTGCCGAAAAACGCGGATAAGGAAGCCACAGAGAAAGAGGCCCTGTCATCCCCGTCAGTCCAAAAGGCCATTGATGGTAAGGATATCCGCAAGGTCATTGTCGTACCAAATAAAATTGTAAATGTCGTTGTTTGATAAAAAAATTCATGCGTTTTTGATATTATTTATGGGCTTTACCGTCATAAATCTTGGCGCATGTGGCTATAAACCTCTATATGCGGACCGTGCGGCATTTAATGCGGGTTCATCCGTTGGGCAAAGTCTGGCCAAGGTAAAAATTTCAATTATCGCGGACCGTGAGGGCCAGATATTACGGAACCAGCTTCTTGATTCATTTTATTCTGCTGGTGAACGCGGCAACTACGAATACATCCTTGACGTGCGTCCGGTCAAACAACGTACCGTTGAATTTGATGTAACGGAAGATTCTGATATCACGCGGGCGCAGCTGAAATTATCAAGTAATATGAAACTGCGTGATATTAAATCCGGCAAGGTTGTTTTATCGCGTGAACTTCGATCATTCGCCAGTTACAACATTCTGGACAGCCAGTATGCAACCCGCGTATCGCGGGAAAAGGCACTGGAAAACGCCCTTCACGATATGGCGCGCCATATTGAAATTAATGTCGCCCTGTTCCTGGACGAACAGAAATAAGCCTTCTAATTACACGTATTCATTGGTCTTTGGCACAAGTTTCACTGGCGGTGGCCCTAAAACGGCCATGATCTGACGTTTTGCATCTTCCAGCGATCCATTGTTGTCAATGACGGTAAGTCTCTCATCACCATCTAAAAGTTCACAATAATTTCCCATCACATCTGCGAATTTCTGACGATCAACAAATAATTTATCGTTCTCTGAAAAGCCGCGTTTTGTAATACGTTCATATAATGTGTCAAAATTTGCATCGACAAACAGTATACAATCGGGCTGCAACAACGCATCGGATATCTGTGCAATGATGTCGCAATCATAGTCTTTGTCGGACAGGTTAAATGCGCGTGTTGTGTAGACGTATCTATCGAGGACTACGTTTTTCCCTTCGGCCATTAACGCCGAAATTTTACATGACAGGGCAACACAATCACCCATATAGAAACCGATACGTTCCGCGGGGTCGGTTGTGGGTTGATCAAATTCGTCACGAACATCACGGAATTGTCCAGACGGGCTTTTTAAATAGACATAGCCATATGTATCGGCAATCCACTGTGCAAGTGTCGTTTTTCCAACGCCTTCAAAACCTTCAAGATTAATAAAACGGGGTGTGCTCATAATTATCATTCCTCAAAAATCATTGGGCCTCAAACATAGTCAGGGTGTTGCGTCATAGCGGAGATAGCTTGATGTGCGCTGTTCTGTTAATAAATATTGGTTCATATATCCGTCTATATGTGCGGATATATGCATCGCGTTGGTTCCATCTAATGTGCCCAGTTCTGTATTTTCCTCGCCCCCAACATAGACGCGGCCGGATTCATCAATAATCAGGCAACGTCCATCCGTAACCGGTTTTACGCGCTTGGAGATATTCATAGAAAACATGGTGACACTCATCATAGTACGGAATAGTTCTTGTACACTAATTGTATATTCGGCCTGTTCCTCCGGCGTATTTTCCGGTGATGGAAAGACCTGTGCAATATCCCACAAATCGATCCTAAACTCTCCGTTTGACACGCCTTTTGCCAAATACGTAGCGAACGTAGGAAGGTTATCAAGATTTGCCCGTGCTGCCACGGTGTTAATTTTCAGGCTGACATCGTTTCTGGCACCAACGGCTCGTGATAAAGCCCTATACCCCTCAATTGTTTCATCAAATTGTTTATGTGCCGTCTCGGTTAAATATTCGGCGTAACGTTCTTCGCCCATTTGTTTGGCAACGCGTTTATTGTATACGATGACAGGCCGCATCTTGAAATTGGCCTCTGCCGTTCCGTCAATGGATACGATGATTTCGTCAAAGTTCTCGGCGACGGCCTGAGCCCATGTTTTGCCGGTTTTCTTATCAAATTCACGTGTCATATGACGGCCATGTGTTCGCAAAATTGTCTGAAACCCACGATTTCTAGCCATTTCAGCCATTTTGATGAGCTGCTTATTAAGTGTAGGCTCACCGCCCGTAAATTGGATTTCAGTGAGGCCGTTTTCCTGAGCAAGGTCTAATACATGCTCAAAGGTTTCGACGGTCATATGTTTTCCGTAAAGATTGGCCCAGCAATGTGGACATTCGTGATCGCATGCATGGGTAATGCGCGGGTCTGCCGATTTTAAGCCTGAATGTTTATGATCTCGTTGAACAAGCGTCCACCCAAAAACACGAGATAAAGTATCTTTAATCTCTTCGACGTTTAGCGCACCGGGCGCAGTTTCGTCTTCATAGACAACGTGCCGTACGTCAGCTTTATGTGCTGAATTGTCTTTTGTCATAGACCCCTCTATTATCTTTTTGTAATAAAATTACAAATTATGCCGTAAATAATTTGTTTTTATGCTTTTTATAAAGAATATTTCTCCGAATGTGTCAATACACAAAATTCTGGATATTTCAGAAAATTAAAATGCACATTTTTGACCAATACGGCATACTACCGTTTTAAAGAATAATATATTGCGTTATGTGGTGTTTATTTAGTCAATCAAGAATGCGTATTGCGCCGTTTCTGGGTTGTATGTTTTCGTTAATAATTTTTGTATCCTCAGCGCAGGCATCTGGCTTTCTGCTTGAACCAAAGGTGGAGCCCGAAACATCGCGGTATCTTCTATTATCGGCAGGATATTTTGATATTCTTGATAATGACAAGGCGTTGGATTTACGTGCCGAAATTCGTTTTGGTGAATCCCTTATACATGGCATAAAACCGCTTATGGCACTTGAAACGACTTCTGACGGTAATTTTTATGTGGCAGGCGGATTTTTTCGTGATTTCTGGATTTTCGAAGATGTGTTTTTTACGCCTAGTCTGACGTTGGGTGGTTACGAAGATGGCGGCGGCAAGGATTTGGGATACGGTCTGGAATTTCGTTCTCAGATCGAAATTGGCTACGTTCTTGAAAACGATCACCGCATTAGTTTAGGTTTCAGCCATATTTCAAATCTGTCTTTGGGTGATGAAAACCCGGGGGCGGAGGTTTTATCAATTTACTACCACATTCCTCTTGATGATCATGTTGGTACTAGCGGTACGGACTTATGATGCCGGTTCTTTTTCAATGAGACCCAGAATACCTTTTAAATCATTAAGTGTCGGGTCTTCGGCCGGATAGATATGGATTTCACGCCCGACAACGAATGTTGGTGTGCCGCCAATATTTAGAAATCTTGCAACTTCGAATGTTTTATCAAGCTGTTCCCTTACAAATTCGGAGTCACTTTCTTTCTCCATATTTGCCGGATTAAGGCCTATATCAAGAAGAATACGTTCGATTTTTGCCTCATTTAGCGCGTCATCATTTCCGATAACAGCATTGTTGAAGTCCCAAAATTTGTCTTTCTCGGCAGCGGCCAATGCAAATCCGGCCAGTTTATTTGACATTGGACCCATACGCGGGAATGGGCGGAGCACAATACGCACATCGGGCTCGTCTTTGTGCAATCGTTTTAGCAGCGGGTATGCCGTATGACATGCGGGGCAACCATAATCGAAAAAGACGACCAGTTCCTTATCACTGGTTTCCGGTCCCATCACCATAGATTGCGGTGTGTCTGTCGCACTCGAATAGGCTTGCGATACAGAATGCATATTATATCCAAGGAACCCTGACATGATTATCAGGATTCCGTAGATAATATGTATGATGACTTTACGTGATATCATGTTTGTCTGCAAACTGTACCGGTTTAGTTACTGGCCTGCTTCGCGGAATCAATCAATGATTTCATACCTTCATAAGGCACAAAACCGGGTGACAATTGATCACCGATAATGAAAGCCGGTGTCCCGTTAATGCCAAGTTCGGACGCAAGTTCACGTGTCTTTCTGATTTCCTCTGATACGGCATCGGATGCGGCATCTGTTTTCAATTTTGCCACGTCCAATCCAACTTTTTTGGCCAGATTGGATAATGTATCTTCGTTTTTCGGGCCTTTGAATTCCATCAATGCAATATGGTATTCAAAATACTTACCCTGTTTATCTGCCGCCAGCGCCCAGCGAGCAGCCATTTCGGATGATTCAGACAAGATCGGAAATTCTTTGAAAACGACTTTCACATCTTTGTCTTCTTTAACGATGCGTGCCAGGCCGTCTATTGCTTTTTTACAGTAACCGCAGTTGTAATCAAAAAATTCGACCACAGTAACTGTCGGTTTTTCACTTCCAACAGATGGGCTGCTTGCGCTGATAATGTCATCCTGACGTGTTTTTAAGGCCTCTTTTTGTTGTTCTATTTCTGCCACGCGTTGTTCATCGCGGTATTTATTAATGCTTTCAAAAATAATTTCCGGATTTTCCATCAGGTAATTTTCGATGACGGCCTCAATATCTTTTTTCTGCGCGTCTGTTATACCCTCTGCCTTTGCAGAGAATGTTGATGATGCGCCAATCGCAATCGCACTGATTGCCAACACACCACAAAAAGTTTTCAGCCCTTTAATAAACGTCATAATGTCACTCCATTTTCTATTAATATTAATATTGTAATCAAAAAAGTCGATAGCGTCACATTTTTCCCTGAACATAACGGTGAAAATGTCGGCTTATCTAATTTGCGTCCTCATCCTTTCCATGTTGTTTTACGAACCCGAGAATATCCTCTGCCTGTATCCATTCACGGCTATTTTCAGGGAAACTGTCCTTTGCCTGTTTTGCCATTTGTTTTGCAATATCCCATTTTCGTTTTAATACGGCTTCTTCCGCCAAATGCAGTTTTGCATGTGCGTCCTGGCCATTAATACCGTATGCCGTGGCCAAAAGACGGTGTAGATATGATGAGCGTGTCTCTAATGTCTCGGCACTTTTGAGAACGCGAATAGCGGTATTGATATTTTCCGTGTTACTGCGTCCTGACTCAATTAAGGCCTGCGCATAGGATATTTTTATCAGTCCGCTGTCTTTCTTAATATTATCTGCTGTTTTGTAGACCTCTGCAGCGTCTTTAATTTTACCGAAATCAAATAACACCTGACCTTTTAATTCATAAAAATATGGGTTGTCAGGCTCTTGTTTAATCAGGTTATCAATTTGGGAAATGGCATTTTCAAAGCCGTTAAGCCGGTATGCGGCAATTGCACGCGCATATTTTGCGGGAACGGACATATCACGGTCGTCATAGGTCCAGACAACCTGCCCGGGTTCCATGAAGGCAAGAATTTTTGCCTTCATGCGTTTATGTTCCTCAATCCAGTCATCGGGCACGGGACTGTTATAATGGCTGGAGTTTTGAACCGCGTTTTCAAGAAGCTGTATCCGTTTTTCGGTCAATGGGTGTGTGCGCAAGTATTCAACATCCTGTGTTTGCTGGCTTCTCACCTCGTTTCGTTGCAGTTTTTCAAGAAAACCGGTCAGGCCCGATGGGTTTATTCCCGCGCCGTCAAGATAGGTTAACGCCGCC
This sequence comes from Alphaproteobacteria bacterium, assembly GCA_030427765.1. Classification (GTDB taxonomy): domain Bacteria; phylum Pseudomonadota; class Alphaproteobacteria; order Micavibrionales; family Micavibrionaceae; genus JAUICS01. The sequence continues at coordinate 4,430 of JAUICS010000022.1, read as the reverse complement.
TGGTCCGCACTGGCTTCCTGAACCCGGCTATGCGCAAGATATCCGCGCAGAGCCGTTGACTGCGCGCCGGATGTGATGGCGCCTGCCGCGCCACTTTCACCCGTCAATATGGCTGCGCCGATACCGATAATCGAACCCAGAACACTTTCATAGGATGCGCGTTCCATGGCATCCCTGCCGCGGATAAGGTGGCCGCCACTTATGTGACCGAGTTCGTGGGCAAGAACGCCGATAAGTTCATCCGGCGTTTCGGTTTCCAAAATCAAACCCGTAAATACAAATATATTCGGCCCGCCCGCGACAAATGCATTTAACTGAGGGTCGTTAACAATAATAATTCTGACGCCGCCGATATCCATGCGCGCGGCTTCGACAACCGGCGTGAACCATTTTTTGATTGTGTTTTCAATCTCGGTATCGCGGATAATACTTTGTGCATTTGCCGATGGCATGAGTCCATACATTATGGCCATGACAAGCACGGCAACTGCTATGATATTTTTAAAAGTACGCAATCTCATAATCATGATTATAATGTTATATTCGATGCCGAACGGCAGAACGTTACAGACTTATTCGAGCATATAAGGTTATATAGGCCAAGAAAAGAAAGGATCCATTTTATTTTGGAGGAAATACAAAATATATCTGGCGATACGTTCCAGTGGCAAATGTGGCTTGATTTGATATGGCTTCCGGTGTCACTGGCAATTGTACACAAAGGGCAGCGCATAAAAGCTTTTGTATTTGTGCTGTGCTGTATTGCTGCGTTGCGGATGCAGCTGGAATTTATTCAGGTTCTGGGCTTCGAAAAAGGATTTTTCAATTTGATTGATGCCACACCGTTTCAACGCGGCCTGATTATATACAGCGTATTTATCATGCTGTTCCTGATATTGTCGTATTTTTCGCCCGGCACGAAGGGGTTTGTGTATATGGCGGCGGCCATCAGTTTATTTTTTATGGCCTTCGTCGCCACAACATTTTTGATGATTTTGTAGAGGTTTCAAGATGGCATCACGTGAAAAGCGCATGATCAAGAAACGGAAACCGTCGTCCCGCCGCTGGCTGGAACGACAGGAGCGTGACCCGTATGTCAGAAAAGCAAAAGATGAGGGGTATCGTGCCCGCTCGGCGTACAAGCTGGTTGAGCTTGATGAAAAATTAAAAATCCTGAAACAAGGGTCTGTTGTTGTTGATCTTGGTGCCGCCCCGGGCGCATGGTGTCAGGTTGCGCGCCGCAAGGGTGCGGGAAAGGTTGTGGCGATTGATTTGCTAGCTATTGATCCGATGGAAGGGGTAGATGCCATTCAAATGGATTTTATGGATGATGCCGCACCGGATTTATTGAAAGAAAAACTGGGCGGTATGGCCGATATTGTCATGAGCGATATGGCGCCCAACACATCCGGCCACAAAGGGACCGATCACTTGCAAATCATGTGTCTGGTTGAGGCCGCATATGATTTCGCGCTGGAAGTTCTGAAAGAGGGTGGCCATTTTGTAGCAAAAGTGTTTGAAGGCGGTACAGAAAAAACACTGCTGGACCGCATGAAGCGTGATTTTAAAACGATCAAACATATAAAGCCGCCCGCCAGCCGTAAGGAAAGCGCGGAGATATATGTTGCGGCGCTGGAACGTAGGCTCTTATCCTAAATAACATTTGCTAATACATTCAACTTGATTTCCCAAACACATCTGATAAAGTAACAAAATAATAATAATACGTAACAATATTACGTAAAAATACAAAACGTACAGGGAAAATATAATGTTTATCAAGTCAACTGTTGCGGCTCTCGCCGCAGCGTTAGGTACGGCGGATGTTCCGCCACTTACCAATGCCGAAATTGCAAACCTTACCCAGCCAAATCGCATTGAACTGACCGAAAACTTCCGTCTGGTACAGGCACAAGCACAGCCACAAGCCGGTGAGGTCGAGCAGGATGACGCCGCCGCGATGGAGGCCCGTCGCACCATGATTGAATCATTTCGTGATACGCTTGCCGAACGTAACCAGCAGATTGTTATGACTATGGGGCCGGTGATACGGCAACTCGTAACGCCGTTTGGTGCGCAGACCATTCCTGTTGATGTGCGTCTGGCACTGGCGGCCAATCCTGATGGAGAATGGACGCTTTATAACTTTGATGGTGAAAGTGTGGAGGAGCTTGATAGCGGGACCGATTTCCGTTTAATCGCGACGAATGGCCCGCATTTTTTCCACGCCCGCACCGGATCAATGTATCCGAATACGATTCCTGCGGCATGCCACAATATGCTGCATGAATTTAACAACAATTCTTCCGATGATTTTAACATGTCGAACGCCCCTTATTTTAGTCTGACAAGCGCAACACATGGCCCAATAATCGTGAGCGTGGACTCGTCTGCCGACGGTCATAGCGATATGCCGTCACAGGACGGATGGCAAATCCGTACATTGCAGGTTGATGGCGATACATGTTCAATCGGCCGGACATTGTCGCAGGGTATCGAGGCAAATATACATCCGCGCGGCATTGATCATGTTCTGGGGCTGGACCTTGCGCTGAATAAGGATGTGGATAGCGGAATACAGGGATTCAGCCGCGGTTAAATAATTAACCAAGCAGGGTTTTGATTGCGTGCTGCCACCCCTCATAACGTGTATGCGCTTCTTCTGCCGAAATTGTTGGTGAAAACTGTCGGTTTAATGCCCATGTTTCTTTAATGTCATCAAGGCTTTTATATATCCCTGCCTGATAACCGGCCAGATATGCGGCGCCTAGCGCGGTTGTTTCCGAGACTTTTGGAATTTCGATCGGACATTGCAGAATGTCGGCAATAAACTGACATACAAAATCATTTGATACCAACCCGCCATCTGCACGAATAATGGACATATTATGCCCGTAATCACTTATCATGGCGTTTAGAAGGTCTTTTGTCTGATATGCCTGTGCCTCCAGTGCGGCCCGTGTAATATGCGCGGCGTTGCTTTCGCGGCTTAATCCGAATATGGCGGCTTTCACATCTGCGTTCCAATAAGGTGCACCCAAACCGGCAAAGGCCGGTACAAAATAAACACCATTTGTATCATTTACGGATGTTGCCAATGTCTCGCTTTCTTCGGCTTTGCGTATAACCCCTAAATTATCACGTAGCCACTGGATGGCGGCACCGGCAACAAATATTGACCCTTCAAGCGCATATGCCATGTGCCCGTCAAAACGATAACCCGGTGTTGTCAGAAGTTTATTGTCGGATAGGCGGAACGTGTCGCCGATGTTCATTAGGGCAAAACAGCCCGTGCCATAGGTTGATTTAATCATACCGTCATCAAAACATGCCTGTCCGATCAGGGCGGCGTGCTGGTCCCCCGCCATCCCCATGATGGGAATGTCCCGCCCCATAATTGCACTGTCCATAACGCCGAAATCATATGCATTGTCCTGAACATCCGGCAAGATAGATTTCGGAATGTTGAACATATTAAGCAATTCATCATCCCATATCATCTCACGCGTGTTGAAAAGCAACGTGCGTGATGCGTTTGTAATATCGGTAGAGTGAACACGGCCCTTTGTAAGTTTCCAAAGCAGGTAGCAATCAACCGTTCCAAATGCGATATCGCCATCCTCGGCCATTTTTCGTGCGCCATCCACGTTATCAAGTATCCATGTGATTTTTGACGCCGAGAAATAGGGAGAGAGTAACAGGCCTGTCTTTTGTGTAATGGTTTTTTCGTTCTCATCATTTTTCAAGGAATCACAAAACCGTGCCGTACGGCCATCTTGCCAGACAATGGCGGGGTATATTGCCTTTCCGGTTTTGCGGTTCCACAGGATGGTTGTTTCGCGCTGGTTCGTGATGCCGATCGAAACAATATTGCTGACCTCCTCATGAAAATCATGGGCCAGTTTATTCAGGCAATATAACGTATCCGCCCATATTTCGGATGGGCTGTGTTCGACCCATCCTTTATGCGGGTAATACTGTGTTAATTCCTTTTGTGCCATGGAAACAATATTTCCGGCTGTATCGAATAATATGGCACGGCTGCTTGTCGTGCCTTGATCAATGGAAAGGATAAATGTCTTTGTCATACTTAAAGATTATATGAGGGCAAACGGAATGACAATTTCCAAAGTTATGATGTTGCCTCGGCCTTTTCTTTTTTCATACGCGTTACAATCTTACGTATTTTGACCTCTAGCTGTGCCGGTGAAAATGGCTTGCGGATATAGGCGGTGACGCCGGCGGCTTTTGCTTCAAAAACCGATTCCGTATCACTTCTGGCCGTCAGCATCAGGAACGGGATTGTCGCATAGACACTGCGAAGTTGCCTTAAGACTTCCACACCGGTCATTTTAGGCATGTTCCAGTCACAGATAACAAGATCGACAAGATCAATTGCGGCATCCAGAAAATTCATAGCTTCTTTTCCG
>JAUICS010000377.1 GCA_030427765.1 Alphaproteobacteria bacterium | reverse complement strand
CCGGAGGATCGCAACCCACAAGGGCGTGTCGTGGTTTTATTTTCACGTGACCCTGAAATGCTTAAGCCGCAAAAACTTACAAATCCTGCGCGCCGTGCTGAGATAAAAGACAAAGGGTACGACCCTGATCAGTTTCTTGTTATTCGGAATGATGCTGAAGCGCTTGATGAAATAGATGTAGTAGCCAATTTTGAAAGTCCGGACGGTGAAGAAAACCCAATTCATATTGATAACATTTTGACGGCAATTGAGCAGCATCACGCAAGTCTTATTGATAATGATTTAAAATACCATTACTTGTATCGCACAGCCCCAGGTGAATACGTCAATGATGCTGTCCATTTTAGATCTGCAATGAAAGATTCCCGGTCGTCTGAAACAACGCTTGATGATGTTCACAGGGTCCGCATTATCTTAGGTGACGGTTATGGTTCAGCATTGCAGGATATTAATTATGAATCGCGTCTGGGGAAGGCTGTTGAATTAGTATCCGAATGGACGACGACAACAGTTGGAAATCTGGATACGACCATTCGTCCTATGTTTGCGGCTTACTCCGAGGCTATGCGTTATGGGTTTGCACCATCACAGGCACGTCATATTCCAGAATTGCCGGATATTAAAGCGGCACTTGATACGCATCGGCCAGAAAAAGTAGGGGTTTTCTCACGCGCATTGTTTCTTCTTCGCGGTGTTGTTACACGAAACGTGAATAGTGTGTATGAAAAACTGTCCGATGATGTAAAGAAAAATCAGGCGTTTTTGCCGCTGCTCATGGCGGTGGGCTCTACATTGGCCATTTCAGCGATCAACTTCTTTCTTCGTGGCCCAATTGTTGCCGGTATTTCTATTGCCAGCGGCTTTTTAGCACAAATAGCCAAAACACTTAGCTTCGGCTTAAAACGCGAAGTGAAACGTTCTGATAATGTGGACCGTATGAATATGCCGGGTAAACTGGTTCACCATGCAATGCGTGCAAACGTTGATTTGAATGGAACTGGCCCGCTCGACCCCGCCGTTGCCCGACAACTTGTTGTGGTAAATGGATCTGATCCAGACGAGGAAATAACATTGCCACGCGGTAGCCACGCTACAAAATCCGAAGGACGTACTGATCTGGGATATGAGGAGCAGGTTGATCCTCTAGGTGCGGGACATGGTTCTGTCTTCTCACTGATGAAAATCAGGGATAACAGTGGAGAATTCGGCGAAGCGCAGGTTATGTATGTGCAACAACCTGGCGCAGATATGGGACAGGATCTTTTCTATATACTTAGCAAAGGTGAATTTGAAGGGCGCCGTAAGTCTGTATATGCCCGTCTGCGCCCTGATATGATTGATAAAAATACATCAGCTATGAAAACAGATGTTCGCGAGATGTGGGAAGAACTTCGCAGTCACAGTGGCGGCAATGAGGTTGTTTATGCCCGTTTTTGGGAAGATGAAGATGGCGATTTCAAAGGTGAAGCTCTATCGAAAGAGAAATTTATTGCCGGATTAAAAGCGGAAGCAACATTTGATCGTAATCTTGGTCAGGATGTTTGTCCGATTGCACGCCGGATGTCGATTATGGACGACTGGGCCGATAAGACCGATCCAGTTGTTGAGGCTGATCTGGAACAAGATCGTCAATCACGTTCCATCTGGCGATATAACCCATTACGTTGGAGATGGCGTTCTCGTGACCCTCATGCTGCGGAACGTGAAATCTTGGTTAGCCTTGATAGCCGTGTCGGGCATGATCAACCTTTACCAGCGAATGATGATGTGCAAACCGTTGGTGAGCCTGTGATGTTGCGCAGGTAATCATTAGCATTTACCGCTTGCATTATCCATAATTATTGTTTAAATTCTCACCCAAGGTGATTGTGCGGTAGTTAACGCATATGTTCACAATTCGCGGTAAGTAGTGAGAATTTATGTCCGAAATTTTTGATCCTGAAGAAATTGCGGCTGGCGGCAAGGAAGGTTCCATTCCGCCAACTTATTTTGACGACCGTGGCGGCTTTCATTTCGAGGGACAAAAACTGGGTGATCTCATCCCGACAACCCGCACGACGTTTAAGGGGCTTATCGAGGCGGGGCATGTTGACGTCATAACATCGTTTATTCAGGACCCTGACACTGGCCAGTTGATGTTTGGTACC
>JAUICS010000376.1 GCA_030427765.1 Alphaproteobacteria bacterium | reverse complement strand
CTCACTTTTATGGATGATGAAGACCAGTTAGAAGAACGACTGGAGCAGCTTGCGAAGGAGCACAGAGAACTTGATGAGCATATTGATGAGCTTGTCGGTGGCGGTGCTGTTGACTTCATCAAATTGCAACGCTTAAAGAAGCGCAAGTTATTTATAAAAGACCAGATGGAGAAAATCCGCAGTGATCTTTTACCGGATATTATTGCCTAAAATCCCAAAATACAGTAACGTCTCCTTTTTCAAATTATAAGCGTTGTCATTATGTCACATTCAGAAACAAATAATGCACCTTTGGTTGGGATCATTATGGGTTCAAAATCCGATTGGCCCACAATGGAAAAAGCCGCCTCTATCCTTGATGAACTTCACGTACCGTATGAAAAAAAAGTCGTTTCCGCACACCGTACGCCTGACCGTATGTATGAATACGCAAAGACGGCAAAGGACCGCGGCATAAAGGTCATTATTGCGGGCGCAGGCGGGGCCGCGCATCTTCCCGGCATGGTGGCCAGTCTGACAACACTTCCCGTCTTGGGCGTTCCGGTTGAAAGCAAGGCATTAAAGGGAATGGACAGCCTGTTATCCATCGCACAGATGCCAGGCGGCATTCCGGTTGGTACGTTGGCAATTGGTGAGGCCGGGGCAAAAAATGCAGCATTACTAGCCGCTGCAATTCTGGCGACACATAATACTGAGATTGATGAAAACCTGACACATTACCGACAAAACCTAACGGACTCCGTTGGCCATACACCTGACGAATAAGTCATTAAATACTATATCCTTAACATGATTCATAAAAAGCTAGGTATTTTAGGTGGTGGGCAGCTCGGGCGGATGGCCTCTTTGGCCGCATCACGCCTTGGCATTAAAACCCATATCTATGCACCGGAGGAAAATTGCCCGGGGGCACAGGTCGCAACATGGTTCACGCAGGCAGAATATGATGACACAAAAGCACTAAAGGCGTTTGCCGATAGTGTTGATGCCATTACCTACGAATTTGAAAATATCCCCCTCGATACCGTTCGTTTTTTGCAGCAATATTGTGAGGTCAGCCCGAATGATCGCCTGCTGGAAATTGCACAGGACAGGATAAAGGAAAAGAAATTCCTGAATGACATCGGGATTGAAACCGCAAGATGGCAAGAGGTCACAAGCCCGGACGGCATCGCCGATGCCCTAAGCGCGTTCAAACAAAATGAGTGTATTTTAAAAACCACCCGTATGGGATATGACGGGAAAGGGCAAATGCGTTTCAAATTGGGTGATGATACAATTCATGCTTACCACTCATTGGTGCCGGAACGTTCTTCCAAAATCCAGCTTATTGCAGAGGAAATCGTTGATTTTTCTTGCGAGGTGTCGGTAGTAATCGCAAGGGACAAACTCGGCCAAACAGCCGTATACACACCGGTTTTGAATGAGCATCGCGATCACATTTTATACAAGACAACCGCGCCGGCCCCCATACCGTCAGCGCAAATGGAAACAATCAAGAAAAAGGCAGAGTTGCTAGCCGGATCAGTTGATTTAATTGGCGTGCTTGCCATTGAATTATTCATTACCACCGACGGCAAAATACTGGCCAATGAAATTGCCCCGCGTCCCCATAATTCGGGCCATTGGACAATCGACGCCTGTTCCTGTAGCCAGTTCGAGCAGCAAGTTCGCACCGTGTGCAGCCTGAATGTCGGACACCCACACCGTCACTCCGATGCGGTCATGGTGAATTTAATCGGCGATGATGTAAAAAAAGTAAAACGTGTCGTATTATGTAGCGGTAAAGTCTATTACGACCTTTTAGAAGAGCGTGAAAGCCAAAAAATCAAAGACGTTGCTATTCTTCGCCTGGAGCAATACTACCCATTCCCGGATGTGGATTTGACAGAAGAACTAAAAGGGTATCCGAAGCTGGAGGAAGTTGTCTGGTGTCAGGAAGAGCCTGAAAATATGGGTGCATGGTTCTTTGTAGACCGCCGTATTGAAGCTGTACTTGCCAAATTGGGAGGTAAAGCAACAAGGCCGCTTTATGCTGGAAGACCTGCGGCAGCATCGCCTGCAGCTGGTTATCCTAAAGCTCATAAGCGTAAACAACAGGCTTTAGTTGACCAGGCATTAAAAGGTGAGTATTAATCAATCACGATAGTGATACATAGAAA
>JAUICS010000375.1 GCA_030427765.1 Alphaproteobacteria bacterium | reverse complement strand
CCGATACAGCCGTATTCGAGCGGCTTTTTGAAGGTCAGTGATATTCACTCTCTTTACTGGGAGCAATGCGGTAATCCAGAGGGGGAACCGATTGTATTTTTGCACGGCGGACCGGGGGCCGGTGCAACCACCATACATCGTCGTTTCTTTGATCCCGATTACTACCGTATTATTATCTTCGACCAACGCGGAGCAGGGCGGTCACAGCCCTTAAGCGAGCTTGAAGATAATTATCCTGCGGCATTGGTGGAGGATGTTGACCGTGTACGCAATCATCTCGAGATACCGGATTGGCATATTTTTGGTGGATCGTGGGGAAGTACGCTTGCCATGATGTATGCGCGTGATTATCCGGATAAATGCCGTAGCCTGATCTTGCGCGGGATTTTCCTGATGGAACGTGATGAAATCGAATGGTTTTTATCCGGCATGAAAACGATTTTTCCTGAGGCATGGGAAGAGTTTGTGAGTTTTATTGCGCACCGTTCGGAAGCGACAACAGATAATATTTTGAATGAGTATATAGACCTGCTTAACGACGAAAACCCTGATGTGTATATGAATGCGGCCATTTCATGGGCAAAGTATGAGGGGCGATGTTCAACATTAATGCCCTCAACGGAGAATATTATTAGTCAGGAACAGCGCAAACACGCACTGGCCCTTGCGAAAATTGAAGCTCATTATTTCAAGAACCATGTTGTCGGGGATGAAAGCAGTATTCTCAGGGATATTGATAAGATAAGGCATATCCCGTGCACTATTGTGCAGGGACGTTATGATATAATATGCCCGATGAAAACGGCACACCGTCTGCATGAAAAATGGCCGGAATCAAACCTTGTAGTAGTTCCGGATGGCGGGCATTCTGCACTTGACCCTGCTATAAGATCATGTTTACTCAACGCAACAGAAAACACAAAACTTTATTGATACAGGATGATAACATGCCGTTCGAAGGAAGTAGCATAATGGAATTTAAAACAATTGATGAATTGGTAGATATCAAGGATAAGATTGTACTTCTTCGTGCGGACCTGAACGTACCAATCAAGGATGGTGATGTATCCGACACCACGCGTATCGAAAAGGTAAAACCAACAATTGAAAGCCTGATTAAGAAAGGCGCAAAGATCCTTGTAATGTCTCATATGGGACGGCCAAAAGGTGAGGTCGTGCCCGAGCTTTCGTTAGAAATGATACTTCCGTCTCTCAAGACCATCTGGGATGTCGATGTACAATTTGTAAATGATTGTATCGGTGAAACGGTCCATAACCAGGTGGCGAAGATGACGGCCGGTGACATTTGTTTGCTGGAAAATGTACGTTTTCATCCGGAGGAGGAAGAAAATAATCCGGAATTTACCAAAAAACTGGCTGAAATTGCCGATTTTTACGTTAATGATGCATTTTCTGTATCTCACCGTGCGCATTCTTCATCCGAAGGATTGGGCCATGTCCTTCCCGGGTATGCCGGTTTATTTTTACATGATGAGGTTATGGCGCTTACGAACTCATTGGAAAGCCCGAAAAAGCCGATGATGGCAATTGTTGGCGGATCGAAAGTATCAACAAAGCTAGAGCTTCTTGAAAATCTGTCACAGAAGTCGGACCACCTAGTTATTGGCGGGGCAATGGCCAATACGTTTTTAAAGGCGCAGGGGAAAGAGGTAGGGAAATCGCTTTCTGAAGACGATATGATTGATACGGCAAAAGAGATTATGGCGAAGGCCTCGCAGAATAATTGCGAAATTATTCTTCCCGTAGATTGTGTTACGGCTGATAAATTGGAGGAGGGCGTCCAGACCTTCACATGCGATATTGAACATATTCCTGCTGAAAACATGATATTGGATGTTGGACATAAAACTGTCGATATTATTGATGGCGCACTTCAAAAATCACACACCGTTATCTGGAATGGACCGTTAGGTGTATTTGAAATCAGTCCTTTTGATGAAGGTACGTCAAAACTTGCGCAGCTCGTTGCAAAATATACGCAATCCGGTCAAATTATGTCCGTTGCTGGTGGTGGTGATACAATCGCCGCGTTAAATAAGGCTGGCACCGTCGATGACTTCACGTACGTATCCGCTGCTGGTGGTGCATTTCTGGAATGGATGGAGGGGAAGCTTCTTCCGGGAATTAAAGTCCTGATTGAAAGA
>JAUICS010000374.1 GCA_030427765.1 Alphaproteobacteria bacterium | reverse complement strand
ATCAACAAAACGTGGGCGCAAACCGGATGATTTTAGCTCGGTAATCAAATTCCCCTCTTTATCCTCACCCATAATTTCAAGCTTGAATAAATCCTGCATGGTCACGACTTCACCTTCCATGCCGGTGATTTCCGATACGTTCGTGACTTTACGGGAACCATCGCGCAAACGTTGCACCTGAATGATGACCTGCACCGCCGATGCAATCTGCTCCCGCACGGCAACGGTCGGAAGGTTTAAACCGCCCATGGCAATCATATTCTCCATACGCGATATGGCCTCACGCGGATTGTTGGCGTGCACCGTGCCCATGGAACCATCGTGACCGGTGTTCATGGCCTGAAGCAAATCAAACGCCTCCGGCCCACGTACCTCCCCCACAATGATGCGGTCCGGACGCATACGAAGACAGTTTTTGACAAGGTCCCGCATTGTCACTTCACCGATCCCTTCAAGGTTCGGCGGACGTGTTTCAAGACGCACAACATGCGGCTGCTGGAGCTGCAACTCACATGCGTCTTCGCACGTAATAACGCGTTCTCCGGTTTCAATATAACGCGTTAGACAGTTCAGCATCGTTGTTTTACCGGACCCCGTCCCGCCAGACACCAGAACATTTACGCGGCAACGACCAACCGCCATGATAAGCTTGGCACAGCTCGCCGTCATTGACCCAAAATGAAGCAATTTTTCGAGCGTCAGTTTTTCCTTAGTAAATTTACGAATGGTCATGCACGACCCGTCAACCGCAAGTGGCGGAATAATAACATTCACACGGCTACCGTCTGGTAAGCGCGCATCACAAATCGGCGACGCCTCATCCACACGACGCCCAATGGCGCCCACGATACGCTGGCAAATCGTTGTCAGGTGTTGATTGTCACGAAATTTAATCTCCGACCGTTTAATTTTACCGGCCTGTTCAATATAAATCGTATCCGGCCCATTGATCATAATATCGTTCACATCATCCATTTCAAGAATGGGTTCAAGCGGCCCAAACCCGAGCATATCATCAGCACATTCGCGGCCAATTTTCGTCAGTTCGGACGGTGTTAAATCAAGATCACGGAATTTGGCAATTTCTTCAACCGCCGTGGATACCTCTTCGCGTGCACGCTGCGTATTCATACGCACAAGGGCCTTTAAATCAATCCCGTCTTTAAGGTCTAGCCAAATACGATTTCTAGCATTCTGTATACGCAAGGATTCTTCTTGCTGCGTATCGCCATCTTCGTCGCCTTCACCATCTTCAGACGCAATGGCGTCATCATCGAATTTCTTTTTCTTTTTTTGCGGCTCTTCTATCGGTGTCTCGTTCGCGACAAGATGATCGTCGTTATCATCGGCCGACTCTATATCTGCGATATCTATATCGGGCAGATTGGCAAATTCATCATCATCTTTTCGTATTTTTTTCGACGTGTCATCCGCAGCATTTTTCTTTGGCACCGCGGCCGGTTTTGTTACATTGCCTTTATCTTTTTTCTTCCCAAACATGTCTTATCACCGCCCTAAAAAACCGAACAGGCCTTTTGATTTTTTCTCTCCATCTTCCTCGCGCGCAGGGCCATGTTTATTGGCCTCCTTAAAAAGTTTATCGATAAGTGGTTCAAACGCCTTTTGAATTTTCTTGCCTGCCTTATCTTCCTCCAAGGTTTTGCTTTCGGTCTCCAGACCTATAAATGTTTTGATATCATATGGAATAATAGTCAGCGGCGTACGCTCCATCGTTTCCTCAATATCCTTACTACTGATTTCTTTCGAGGCAATTTCACCGGCCTTATTCACAATAAAATCAATCCCCTCATTCTTATCCCCCCGCATAACAGACATTTCCTGAAGCATCGCACGGGCCGCGCGCATAGATGGCAATGCAAGGCTCGTTACCACGACAATATTTTGAGATTTCGTAACCAGCATTTTTACAATATCAGGCGGTGCCATACTGGCATCCACAACAACCAAAGGATATTTCGTCATCAGACCGTCAACAAGACGTTCATAATCATCAATATTGGTTGAGTCTTTAAAGATATTCTCCGCACCCGATGAAATCATGTGCAGGTTTTTATTGACCTCAACCACCATGCGGTTGAGTGCATCATCATCGTCATTGCACGCCGCCTCAATGGTTTCTTCAAGCGTGCCCATAGGCTCCTCACCCT
>JAUICS010000373.1 GCA_030427765.1 Alphaproteobacteria bacterium | reverse complement strand
AGAAAAAATGACACATACCCATCAATTGCATAATGCAGTGTACTGACGATAATCGCGCCCTGCGTCAGCATCATAAACAACACACACCATGTAAACAGATGAATATTTTTTGCATATGAATGAAATACCAGCAAGACGGCCATGGCAACATGCACGGACGGCATGGCCGCAATCCCTGAAAAACTGGCAAGAATATCGTCATTCTCAAAACTCAACAACAAATCACGAAAATAGATAATTTCCAGAGGATGAATGGCGTTCACGGCCTCAATCCGCTTAATAAAATTATCATATCCAGACGATAATTCCGGAAAATATATATGCAAATAAGCCGGGCCGACAGATGACAATAACAAAGCGGCGTAACCGCCAATCACGACCCATACAAGGGCAAACGATATAATGAAACGTTGTTGTGATACACGATCCTTATCAATCAGAATTACAAGAAAGAAATACCCGTACATAATGATAAACCAGGATGAATAGACCCAGTCAAACATGATAATAACACCCGCAAACATATCATCGGGGAGAATACCAAGCATCTCATGCGGATAATAACCAAAATGAACCAGTCGGTCTAACTGCACAAAAACGGCATCCCAACTCCACGGATGAAAAATCGATATAAGGTCCTTAAAGAGGCAAAAACATGAAATAACCGTTGTCAGACATATAAAATACAGAATATGGCGCAGCAGGTTATATACTAACTGATGCCCTTTCAGTGCGCAGGAGGTCGATTTAGAATACGCAATCAGCACAAAGACCAATGATATCGCAAAGACAAAGGCCATTTCACCAAGGAAAAGCACCTTGAAAAGGGAAAAAGACGTCGCATCAATCAAAATTTGTGCGACAAGCATGTTTAGAAGTGACAACGCCGTTACGATCAAGAGACTGGCATTCTCCTTCAAAACAGTTTTAATGATCGTTACATTGACCATTTATGATATATAGAAAAATGGCCTACTGCGCCGATGATTTGCGTGGCGGTTTGCCTTCACCATCTGACTGGTTGCCTTTTGGTGATCTGCGTTTATCGCCACCTTTGTGCGGACGGCCATCACCATTTTCATTTTTGTTTCTGGCATCACGGTGTGGCGGGATTGGAATCGGACGCTGTGACATTTCGGATTTTTCACTTATGGCAATTTTCTTATTTCGTGAATCGTATCCTGAAGCTGCTCACGCTTGTCACTGTCCTGATCATCCTTGCGCCATTCCTCATACGCCTTGATACAGTTATCTGCAACTTCACGCATACGCTGATTAATTTCGTCCATATTGAAAATCCCTTTGCCTGATCCCCTGATAGAAGGGGTCCCTTGTTACTAATATCTATATACAGTATCCCCCAAAGCGGAAATGGTCAATCATTCCCAAAAACCGTATTTAATTGCTGGGATACGCGTATAAATGTCGTTCGTTTTGGTATTTCAGTGGGTAGCGGTTCGACCATCAGTCAATGCACGATTAAGTCCAATCAGGGTGTCGGTTCCGAAAGCTATGGGATTTATGCCCAGTTCGCCTGCTTGATCACCGAGACAGCCGTCGACAGCAATAGCAACACCAACAAGCCGTCCACATCAGTTCAAGGCGTAGGCATACGGGTTGAGTCTGAATCGATTGTTCGCGACTGTACGGTTAGTCAAAACCGAGGTGACGGGATTCGCGCGGCCTCGGATTGTTTGATCCTGCGCAACAATGTCATGCGCAGCGGAGCCGGTACTGATTATGATGGAGCCGGCATTCATACGACGGGTAACAACAACCGTATTGAGGGAAATACCGTTATTTTTTGTGATCGAGGCATTGACGTTGATGCCGCAGGGAATTTAATCATACGAAACAGCGCCAGCAACAACAGCACGAACTACGCAATTGCCGCCGACAATAAAGTCGGGCCAATCCTGGCCGCGCCCAACAGCCTTGCCATCAACGGAAGCACCGGCGGCGCGGGCTTAGGCTCGACCGATCCCTGGGCGAACGTCTCGTTCTAAATCAACCACGCATCAACGACACAATTTAGATGGCAACTCTGAGCGAGCAATTCGATCGAGCCGGATATGTGGTCGCACCCACCCTGCTCTCAGGGGTGATATGTCAGCAGCTCACGGATGATTTTAAGGAATCCCCGCCCACGAACCCGATGGACTGGCGCAAGGGACAC
>JAUICS010000372.1 GCA_030427765.1 Alphaproteobacteria bacterium | reverse complement strand
TTCCGCAATTCATCCGTAAAAAAACTTGGCACGCTCGGCCATCAGGTACGTAAATTACCAAAACTGGTTAATGAGATAAGACGTATTGATCTAACCGATATAGACCTTGTTATTTCGGATTGCGAACCTGTTACTGCAAATGCAGCCTATTTAAATGACGTTCCATGCGTCGGACTTGGCCACCATTACTCATTTCAATATGACGTTCCGAAAGGAAGCCCATATGAACTGTTTATGATGTACTTCAAATGGGGGCTATCATCCTTCCTGACGAACGATCTGGCATTACATTATCATCACTTTGATTATCCGATTTTACCGCCTCTTATTGATACGGCACAATTGGATGACATTGCCGCTATATCATCCGTTACGCCAGGGAAAATTTTGGTTTACCTGAATTTTGAAACAGTTGATGACGTTGTTAAAATGTTGGAACCCTATAAGGACTCCGGATACGAATTTCATTTTTACTCCCCGCTATTTGAGGAGCACACGACAATCGGGAACATCCATTGTAAGCCTCGATGCAGGGAGGGATTTAAAAAAGATATGGCCGAATGTGAAGGTGTTATCACGAATGGCGGGTTTATGACATCATCAGAGGTACTATACCTGGGTAAAAAACTTTTGGTTAAACCGGCAAATGGACGATCAGAACAAATTGCCAATGCCATTTCCCTTGAAAAACTCGGTTGGGCAATGGCGATGGATAGACTTGACAGCAATGTCGTTGGTGAATGGTTACAACATGGGCCGAGAAAAAAAATGCCATACCCAAATGTGGCCGAACGCATTGCAGATTGGATTACCGAGCCCGGCCAAACCTGGCAAAGTAAAAGCCAGCTTGTAAACGATATATGGCAGGAAATTGAACAATCCTCGACACATAACGCCACACACACGCCTTAGATGCTTACAAACTACCCACAAGGGGAATACACAATTAACTTGACTTTTCAGACATTCAAGGTTATGAAAATAGACATTCGATTTTAATAATTTGTTAACCAATATTAGGCGTGCAACGCCGCACAGGGAAATAAGGGCGTTGCATATATATTCGAAGAGAGTGGTATGAAAAAAATTCGCAGTTTACGATTAGTGGCAAAGAAGCCGGAAGAGAAAAAGGCAATTCGTCCATCAAATGAAAATAAACGTTTGGCACGACGCTCAACGCTTAAGCGTGATGAGCAATCCATGGTTCGTCTGATCGATGCGTTATCATCCCTTAACAAATCACTTCGCAGCCTGAACACATCTATGTCCGGTAAGGCGGAACGTATCCGCTCACGCGTAAAAACATTGAATGATACAATCCATGTACGTTTCTCGGATTACGACAGCGAAGATGAGCTTTCAGAACAACTTCGTGCGCAATTGATGTTTGCACTTGAAACGGTAAATGACACTGACCTTATCGAGAAAGAAAAACGCGCGATCAGTTACGGCTGGGTTTCTAACAAGACTCATTAGTCAAAACCCACTAATCCCGATATTTAGAACGGCGATTTCAACAATCTGGTTGATTGTTTTGTGAAGGTCATGCAAGCATTATCCATGGCCATTTTTTCACGCTCCTTGACACTGAATCCAATTACCCGCAGACGCCTGCACCAATTTCGTGCAAACAAACGCGGATATTACAGTTTCTGGATATTCATGTTGCTGCTTCTTATCTGTTTGGGTGCCGAATTTATCGCAAACGACAAGCCGATATTGGTGCAATACGATGGCGGATATTACACGCCCGTTTTAAACGCCTACCCTGAAACGACATTTGGCGGTGATTTTTCGACAGAGGCCGATTATCGTGACCCATTCGTTCTTGAATTGATAAATGAAAAAGGATGGATGATATGGCCGATCATTCCGTATTCTTACGATACGATTAATAAGGATTTGCCAGCCCCCGCACCTTATAAACCATTTTACCGATACACCGAAACCAATGGCGATGTGCAACATTGCCATGATTTCAAACGTCTTTGTACAAACTGGCTCGGCACGGATGATCAGGGACGCGACGTTCTGGCCCGCGTGATTTACGGATTCCGCATATCGGTTTTATTCGGCCTGATGCTAACCTTTATTTCATCGATTATCGGCATATGCGCCGGAGCGGTTCAGGGGTATTACGGCGGACGTATCGATTTAAGCATGCAACGGGTGATCGAGA
>JAUICS010000371.1 GCA_030427765.1 Alphaproteobacteria bacterium | reverse complement strand
AAAAATGGAGGGCAAAAAATGGAGAGCACAAAATAAAGAACCAAAAACAAACAACAGAAAACAAAGGACAAAAAATTAGGAGCAAAAATAAAGAACAAAAAACAACGAGCGAAAAACAAGAACAAACAATAAAGAAGAAAAAAGCGCACTTGCCGTTGCGCAGGGTTACTTTGATTGCATGGTTTTGCGTTACGTACAGGACTATCATGACCGTATCAATTCCGTGTGCCGACAGAAATTCCGCGACAGTTTTCTGGGTTATAACAATTTATGGAACAACCGTATTGTCCAGATATTTTTCCCATCCGGACAAACCATTCTGGATGCCGAAGCCGTAAAAGAGTTAAAGAAATTAGCCACAGACTTAAAAACAGACACAAACGCACATATTGATCTTGTAGGACGTACAGATTCATTTGGAAGCCCAAGCGCAAACCAAAGACTGGCCACACACCGTGCAAAGGCCGTTCGCAACATGCTTCTTCAATATGGTATTCCATTTGGAAAGATGGATATTATAGGGAATGAGGAAGCACCAGTGTTTCTAAAGAAACAAAAGACGACAACCGCCGAACAACGCCGCGTGGATGTTATTATAAGCCGGGAATAATTTTATTAATTCGCATTTGACGCCGGAACGTCAATACCGTCATCTTTATACTGATTTAGCTTATTTCGAAGTGTACGAATAGAAATACCCAGTATATTTGCGGCATGTGTCCGGTTGCCAATACAGTGATCAAGTGTGTTCAAGATCAAATCACGCTCAACATCCGCCACCGTACGGCCAATTAAGCCCTCAACCGCGCCCGGGTTTTGCAGGGACGTTATATCCTTAATAGGCGTGTCGTTTGATATAGGGGTTTGTGGTGTACTTGTGGGCGCTGGCTGCTGGCTCGCCACCCCGCCTGATGTTGGAATATGCAATCCGCCCTCGGTCTGGATATCATCCGGCTCGATCTCATCCTCAAGCGACACCAAAATTGCACGGTGCATAGTGTTTTCAAGCTCACGGATATTCCCGCGCCAATATGCGCCCTGAATTTTCTTGATTGCATCTGTTGATAACTGCTTTTTCGCCACGCCGTTTTGATCGGCGTATTTATCGGCAAAATGCTGGGCCAGTTTTGCCAAGTCATTTGGACGTTCGCGTAGCGGTGGAAGCGCAATATTCACAACATTCAGACGGTAGTACAGATCTTCACGAAAATCACCCTTTTCAACGGAATCAGCCAGATTACGGTTGGTTGTGGCCAAAATACGTACATCCACCTTAACCGGATCGTTGTTACCGATACGTGTAATTTCACGCTCCTGAATGGCCCGTAGTAATTTTGCCTGAAGCAACGGATGCATTTCCGATACCTCGTCCAGAAGGAGTGTACCTGTATTGGCCTCCTCAAACTTACCAATACGGCGGGCAGCAGCACCGGTAAAAGCCCCTTTTTCATGCCCAAAAAGCTCGGACTCAAGCAGGTTTTCCGGGATAGCAGCACAGTTTACCGCAATGAACGGCCCTGTATTTCGTTTGGATTTTGCATGAACAGCACGCGCCATGACCTCTTTACCCGTACCAGACTCACCGGAAATCAATACGGTGGCCTCACTCGGGGCAATTTTTTCAAGAAGTTTCAAGACAGGCTGCATGGACGCGTCACTTGCGATCATCGTCTTGTCATCCTGCGTCACGGCCTCAAGAATCGCCGCGATCATTTCCACATCCGGTGGAAGCGGTATGTATTCTTTGGCACCATCTTTAATCGCATTTACCGCGGACCGCGCATCATCCCCAAGGCCACAGCCTACAACCGGCACATAAATACGTTCTTCATCAAGGGCCTTCACCATTTCGGAAATACGCAATTTGACATCCATCATAATAAGGTCCGCGCCCTTACCATTACGAAGCGCGCCCATAGCCTGCTGTACGTCCTCACAATGCGAGACTTTTGCGCCGCGTTGCAGAGCTATTCGACCGGCCTGGCTAATGGGCCCTTCAAGATTTCCAATGATCATTAAGCGCATAAGTTATGTGCCCTTTCGGTAAAAGATATTCAGTTAGTGAATTTAGCGGAAATAACGAACCCGCTCAAGAGGTGGAAGCTCACTGTTTAAAAGCATTTCAAGACGGCGGGGATTATCCTTGTTCACAATCGAGATAACGCCTAGCATGATAAGTGTTTTC
>JAUICS010000370.1 GCA_030427765.1 Alphaproteobacteria bacterium | reverse complement strand
TCTGTCATGGCGTATTGGTATAATTTTCACCACAACGGCAAAACGGTTGATACGGATACAGGCACGAAAACTATTGCGGGGCATTTCCTGACGATGTTGCTTGGGCAGCGTCCGTCGGAACTTCATCAAAAGGCCATGAACGTGTCATTGATCTTGTATGCCGAGCATGAATTTAATGCATCAACCTTTACGGCCCGCACGATTATTTCCAGTATGTCGGATATATATTCCGCCCTGGGCGGCGCGATCGGATCATTGCGTGGGCCTCTTCATGGCGGCGCGAATGAGGCGGCGATGGAATTGATCTCACGGTTTTCCTCGGCTGAGGAGGCAACATCAGGCGTTAAGCAAATGCTGCAAAACAAAGAGCTTGTCATGGGGTTTGGTCACCGTGTGTATACAGAGGCCGATCCGCGCAACCGTGTGATTAAAGAATGGTCGGAGCAGCTTTGTAAAGATGGCGGTAAGCCCGCGTTATTTGAAGTGTCAGAAGCCATTGAAAATCTGATGTGGGATGAAAAGAAACTATTCCCTAATCTGGATTTCTACAGCGCATCGTCATACCACATGATGGGTATTCCAACGTCATTATTCACGCCCGTATTTGTGATGTCGCGCTTAACGGGATGGGCCGCACATATTTTTGAGCAGCGGGCGCATAATAAACTGATCCGTCCGTCGGCCGATTATACGGGGCCGGAAGGATTGCAATTTATCTCAATTGAAGAAAGGGATTAAACCATGGGACAAGCGCTTGAGAATGTCGATATTAATGAACGTCCGGATTACGATCAGGTATTAACCGATATTGCCAATTACGTTGTTGATTATAAGGTTGATAGTGACCTAGCCTATGAAACGGCGCGTTACTGTTTTATGGATACGCTGGGTTGCGGCATTCTGGCGCTTAGCTTCCCCGCATGTAAAAAAATGCTGGGCCCACAGGTTGATGGGATGACTGTCCCGAACGGTGTCCGCGTTCCCGGAACGGGTGACGTCCTTGATCCGGTTAAGGGGGCATTTGATATCGGATGTATGATCCGATGGCTGGATTACAATGACACGTGGCTGGCGGCCGAATGGGGGCATCCGTCAGACAATCTGGGTGCCATTCTGGCAATTGCCGATTATTTGTCGCAAACGCGTGAAGCGGCGGGGCAAACCGGCTTCACCATGCGTGATGTTTTAACGGCGATGATTAAGGCACATGAAATTCAGGGATGTTTGGCACTTGAAAACAGTTTTAACCGTGTTGGTCTTGATCATGTTGTACTTGTGAAGGTTGCGTCAACCGCCCTTGCAATGCAGATGATGGGCGGCACGCGGGCACAGATTATTGATGCACTATCCCATGCATGGGTGGACGGGCAATCCCTTCGCACATATCGTCATGCGCCGAATGCAGGTAGCAGAAAAAGCTGGGCCGCCGGTGATGCAACCAGCCGTGCTGTAAGATTGGCGCAGGTCGTTTTGCAGGGTGAAATGGGGTATCCGTCCGTTCTGTCAGCACCGAAATGGGGTTTTTATGATGTTCTGTTCAAGGGGAATGAATTTACTTTCCAGCGTTCATATGGCTCTTATGTTATGGAACATATTCTGTTCAAAATATCTTATCCGGCAGAATTTCATTCGCAAACTGCCGTGGAGGCAGCACATATTTTGCATGATCAGGTGAAAGACAGGCTTGATGATATTGAACGGATCGAATTGACCACCCACGAAGCCGCCATCCGTATTATTTCCAAAACAGGGCCGCTTCATAATCCGGCGGACCGTGATCACTGTCTTCAATACATGGTGGCGGTACCGCTTATTCACGGATCATTGAAGGCCGAGCATTATGAGGATGGCGTTGCGGCCGATCCGCGTATTGATGCGCTTCGTACCAAAATGGTGGTTCAGGAAAATAAACACTATTCTGAGGATTACCATGATCCGGAAAAACGCAGTATTGCAAACGCCATGCAGATTTTCTTTAAGGACGGTAGCAGTACCGATAAGGTGGAAATTGAGTATCCTGTCGGGCATAAACGTAGACGGGCGGAGGGTATACCGCTTCTGCAAGAAAAATTCGAGGCCAATTTAAAAACACATTACAGCGCGGATAAGGTTCAGAAGATTCTTGATCTGTGTGCAGATCAAAAGGCGTTTGAGAATACAAAAATCACCGACGTTATGGCCCTTTTGCATAC
>JAUICS010000369.1 GCA_030427765.1 Alphaproteobacteria bacterium | reverse complement strand
GCGGCACATATCAGGAACTGGCCGAATGGCGTGACATAATCATGGAAAAAATCGAAGAAAACAACCATGGATTAGTTGGTCTGGATTCAGACTATAAGGAACGTAAGCCGCAGCTGGAGGTCGATATCAACTATGATCGCGCCGCCGAATTGGGTGTCAGTATCGCTGATATCGGCGAAACCCTGCGAACAATGCTTGGGTCTAAACGCGTCACGACATTCATCAATGCCGGTGAAGAATACGACGTGATTATCGAAGGGGAACGTGATGAACAGCGCACGCCGACAAACCTTCAAAACATCTATGTTGAATCATCGCGTTCAGGCCAGCTTATTCCATTGTCGAACCTTGTTACACTGACAGAATATGCAACATCCGACACGTTAAAACGCTACAACCGCGTCCGCTCCATCACGCTTGAGGCCGATTTGGCCGATAACCTGTCACTGGGTGATGCACTATCGCATCTTGAAAACCTTGTTCGGACGAACTTGCCCGACAATGCCGTCATTGATTACAAGGGCGAGTCGCGTGACTATGTTTATTCTGGAAGCTCCATCATTTTTGTCTTCCTGCTCGGCATATTTATCGTATTCCTTGTTCTGGCGGCGCAGTTTGAAAGCTACGTTCACCCATTTATTATCATGTTAACTGTACCGCTTGCCATGTCCGGCGGTTTGCTTGGTCTATATATGACCGATGGTTCCTTGAACATCTACTCGCAAATCGGACTTATCATGCTCATCGGGCTCGCCGCCAAAAATGGAATCCTGATTGTTGAATTCGCCAACCAGTTACGTGATGAGGGAGAAGAATTCGGTAAGGCCATCATGGAAGCATCTAAAATACGCTTACGTCCGATTATCATGACCGGAATTACAACGGCCGCCGGTGCCATCCCGCTTATTATATCATTTGGTGCAGGGGCAGAAACACGCATGGTAATCGGTACCGTTGTCTTTACCGGTGTCATTTCGGCGACGTTTTTCACCGTATTTGTTATTCCAACGGCCTATAGCCTTCTGGCACGTAAAACAGGATCACCAAACGATGTGAAACGCCAGCTGGAAAACGAGCGCGCCACGTAGTAAGCTAGCCGCATGAATAGTCTGCGGTATCCATTTTTAGTGTTGTTAGGATTGTTGATATTTCTACCGATTTTATCGGTGGCATACCAAAGTATCTCCGCGCCATCGGAACACATTGCCTTTATCTTTCAAAACCTGATGGCATCATATGCGGTAAACTCCCTAAAGCTGATGACTGTAGTTGGATTAACAACATTGATCATCGGAATTTCCAGCGCATGGGCCGTATCACGATATAATTTCCCCGGACGCGGAATTTTCGAATGGCTTTTGATTATCCCGATGGCATTTCCACCATATATCATGGCCTACACCTACACTGACTTTCTCGATGTTGCCGGTCCGGTCCAGACCACCTTACGCGATATAACGGGCCTTGGCGCACGTGAAATGTGGTTCCCCAATATCCGGTCGCTCGGCGGCGCGGCATTTGTTATGTCCATCTGCCTATACCCATATATTTACATGCTGGCACGCACCGCGTTCATGACTCAAACGGCCAGCCAGATTGATGCCGCAAAAATGCTGGGCGCCGGAAACACACGCCAGTTCTTTACAATCGCACTGCCCTCCGCACGTCCCTACATACTGGCCGGATTATCGCTTGTGATGATGGAAACGCTGGCCGATTTTGGCACTGTATCTTATTTCGGAATTCAAGTGTTTTCGTCCGGCATCTACAAGGCGTGGGCAAGTTACAGTGACCCCGTCGCGGCGGCGCAATTATCGATCTGCCTTATTATTCCAACCCTCATCCTGTTTGCAGTTGAGAAATACAACCGCGAAAACATGAAATTCGACACGGATGACGGCACCCGCCAGAACCAGGGGTTTCACACACATATTTCAAAACCTATGCAGTTTCTTGCACTTCTGACCTGTACCATTCCGGTAACACTCGGGTTCATATTGCCATTTACACTTCTGCTTATTATGGCCGGTGGGCATATCACATCATCCCTGAATATCGGCGTATTATTCGATGCATTCCAAAACACCATTATGTTTGGCATTATTACCAGCATCATGGCCATCATAATGACGCTGATTTGCCTTTATGTCCTGTTTACATCAAGGGCGTTAAAGAAATACGGTGCCATATGCGCGTCA
>JAUICS010000368.1 GCA_030427765.1 Alphaproteobacteria bacterium | reverse complement strand
TGGTTCTTTTCCCGGAAGGTATCCATCGGCTGCCAAAACCCATCGTGGCAGTATGATGACAACTGGCCTTGTTCGGCAAGCGTTTGTAAAGGGTACCCTTCCCACGGGGTACTGTCATCTTCAATCAAATCAAATACGGATGGCTCAAGAACAAAAAAACCGCCGTTAATCCAAGACCGTTCGCCAACGGCTTTCTCTGCAAAATTAATAACGGTGTTATCCTCAATTTTGATTGCACCGTAACGACCTGGTGGCTTGATAGCCGTCAGGGTTGCACTGCGCCCCGATTCCTTATGAAAGGCCACCAGTTTTGATATATCCACATCCGACACACCATCACCGTAAGTCATGCAAAACGTTTCATCACCGACATAGTCCTGAACGCGTTTTAAACGGCCACCGGTCATTGAATTTTCGCCGGTGTCAACGAGTGTTACTTTCCACGGCTCAGCATGTTTGTTATGAACATGCACATCATTCTTTACCATATCGAACGTTACGTCCGACATGTGAAGGAAGTAGTTCGCGAAGTATTCCTTAATGACATACCCCTTATACCCGAGACAGATCACAAAATCATGTATCCCGAAATGGGAATAGATTTTCATGATGTGCCAGATAATCGGTTTACCGCCAATTTCAATCATTGGCTTTGGCTTTAGGTGCGATTCCTCGCTAATACGTGTACCAAAACCACCTGCCAGGATAACAGCTTTCATCTTCCTGATAATTCCTATAGTTTATCTTTTTCAAAATGGAACTTTACGCGCTTTAAGCGGAATTGCAATGACCACTAAGGAATCTCCATCGTATATCTTGCATATAGGTTTTGGAAAAACCGGAACAACCTCGATTCAGGCATTTCTGGCAAAAAACCGTGATGCCCTTAACACCCATGGCATTCTGTATCCTGACATCATTTTCAAGGGGCAAAAGGCCGGGGTTGAGAATCATAATATTCTTGGACGGGCATTGTCGGGAAAACTAAGCTGGTTCAATATGACAGCCAAGGACCATTTTGATTGCTATGAAAAACAGTTTCATGCCAATCCCGAACTAAAAACCATATTATTGAGCGCAGAAGCACTGGCCGGCGGCATCCAATCATGGGATTTTGAAAACGAGGATGACTACTGGCACGCCATGCATGACCGGATGCAAGTGTTAACAGAACCGTTAAAAGATAAGCCGGTAAAGATAATTATATACCTGAGACGGCAGGATTTATGGGCAGAATCTGTAATCAACCAGCACATTAAGAATGAAGGCCTGTCCAATTACAAAAAGATTCGGGAGGCACATGAGTACATAGACCTTCTTCATCCGCGCCTTTGTTACGACAAAATTCTGGATTTATGGGCCCGTTATTTCGGCAAAGACAACATAACGGCCATCCCGTTCGAGGAAGATAAATTGTTCAAAGGCGATGTTGTTGCCGATTTCATGCATTATATCGGCATTGATGACCTTTCCGGTTTCTTGCCACTGAAAACGAAGGACCGCCAGAACCGGAGACTTCTGCGTGATGTATTTGAATTTAAACGCACGTTGAATACGAAACAGAAATCCAAGGCCGAAGAAGAATTTATTACAGACGTTTTACAGTCTATATCGGACGATATGCGTTCCATAGGGCACATTGATTATCCATTATTAACACACGAACAACGCCAAAATATCCTTACCAAATATGCCCAAAACAACCGCATTGTTGCACGTGAATATTGCGGAATTGAAGATGGCGATCTTTTTTCCGACACTGTAAACACCGGTGGTCAGGATTATCCGGGATTATCCGAAGATATTGAACAGGATATACACCGGCAATACCTTAAGAAACGGCGTTCTATTTCGGGTATACGAAAACGTTATGGCTATATTTTGCGACGTTATCTGCGTCAGAATATGCAATGGCTTTACGCCATTTTAAAAACCATTAAACGTAAAGTTAGGCCTTAACAATACGGCCCTCGCCGCCCACAGCGTTAGATAGCGCATTACGCGTATCAATCACCAGCGCGTTGGTTTTTAACAATGCCGGATAATCAACATCATCATGATCTGTCGTAATAATGATACAGTCGTAATGACCAGCCGGAATGTTATCCCATTTTACCGATTCTTTCCCTGTTAGAGCCGGATGTTTACGTGTCGGTGTAATTTTCTGGATATACGGATCATAGAAATCAACATCCGCCCCCTGTGC
>JAUICS010000367.1 GCA_030427765.1 Alphaproteobacteria bacterium | reverse complement strand
TAGGAACGTCATGAACGTAAAGAAAAGACGCAACGCGACGATTAAGGTACAAAACATATATTCATGCGGCTGTGGCGGAATTGGTAGACGCGCCAGACTCAAAATCTGGTTTCAGCAATGAAGTGTCGGTTCGACTCCGACCAGCCGCACCAATTTCTTATCGATGTTCTTGAAGTGTCACGTTAACCAAAAACTTTGCTTTTTTACGTAATAATGCTATAAGTTACGTAAAAAGGGTGTTGACGTTGAAACTTATTCCTGTCGATGACATTGTATCTAATCCAGAATACGCGGAATTACGCCGCGGTGTTATTGAGATGATGTCGGCCATAGCCGCCGAAAAGATGCGGAAAGAATATCAGGCTGAAGACGATTACGAACTCTTTGGTATGCCCGATGGATATGATGTTATTTCGGCAAGAGATGACTTTGCTGGTTTTGTAGCAGGTTTGAAAAAATCGATGATATCAAGTAATCCCGATATGTATGTATACGTAACTGAGGATAGGGATGAGGTTGTTGGTTTGTGCGGTTACGATATCAATTCATCAATAAGCATGGCCACCGGCTTTGATATGATAAACCCTAAATATCGTGGTATGGGTTTGGGAACGTCTATTTTGGCGGATCGTCTTCACCTTGCGCAGGACAAGCTAGGGATCAAAACTGTTCAGCTTAGAATTAAACCTGACAATGAAGCATCACTTGCACGGTTACGTCGTTTGGAGGCTTCCGGACTTTTGAAAGAACTTCCTGGCGGCATGTATGTAACATATGAAGTTGATACTTCAGAGCCACAATACTGGCCTGGACTTATGGGTATAAGTACACATGCCCTGGATTTGTTTCACGGTTCGACGGTGCTTTTTGACAAGCCATCGAATGCAAAAATTAAATCTGGGTTAACCAGTTCGGAGTATGGTGTTGGTTTTAATACATCGGATTATGGCGGTGATGCATTGGAACATTGCGGGGCAACATCGGGTGTGCCGGGCGTAATCTATAATTATAAATATGAATCCTTTCGTCTAAAAAATTGGCTGGTTTTAGGGGAGCCTGTTGATCACCTAAAAGACAGAATTCTTGAGGCGCTAGATACACAATCTGCAAAACGTGTGTTTAGTGATAGTCAAATTGAACGGATCCAAGACGCATTGTCAGGGCACGATGAGGAAGATAGTAAAGATCTTGATGGGTTTAAGCTATTTACGATTATGGGGGGACGAAATAGTAAAGCCGTAACAGATTTTCTAAATAGTATTGGGATTGAGGGCATGAAATCCAATGCGTATCACGTCTTTTTCAATGCTCAAAATGTGCCAGAACAAAAAATTTATCGTGTGGTTGGCGATTTTCCAGAGGCAAGAGAAGCACTTGCGCGTCAGGAGAAAACTGGCAAGTTACACGTCGATCAGCCTGTCAAAGCGGATGGAACAATTATGGGGCCAAGGAAATCCTATCTGTCGGAAGAATTATCCAGTGCGGCATGGGAAATTCACCGAACAGGTGATCATAAATTGATTGCCGCATTTGAACGGTTTGTTGATCCTTTGTTGCGACATCATGAATATACCACCCCAGGTAGATCGGGATTTAGTATTCGCGATGGTTTTGGCCATGCTGTATCAAGATCATTGAGAGGTGATCCAATCGACCTGTCTGATCATTGGTCAGGGGCAAACACATTTATACGCGCCTTTGAAACATTACGCGATTACGGTAGACGCCTTGATGCTGACAGTGACGTTGCGTCGGATATAGAGGCGAATGCAGAGGCACTGCGCAGCGCAATCCTAGAATACAAGGGCGTACAACCTGGCGGTTAATTAAAAAATCCTAGAAAAATACAAATTATAAGTTGACATAATAATTTAAATTATGTAAAACAATTCTACTTTTAAGCGAATTTATGATTTTTAGAGGATGTATATTATGCCAGTGCCAGTAGTTTTAGAGCCTAATGAAAAAAGACAACATTCAAATCCGACGCATTTTGTTGAATTTGATGAAGCCGTTGACAAATTAATTGAAGATGTCAAAGAGTATACAGAAGGTGGCATCGGCCAGGGAATATACCACGGTGTGGCGGCAGAATTTCGCGTTAATGTCGGATATGTTGAACGCACGCCGCGTGATGACTTTGGTGATGATTATGATGCAGCATGTGGCCCGCAGTATCGTGAAAAGGGTGCCACATTCTTCCGTGCGTCCTTTGA
>JAUICS010000366.1 GCA_030427765.1 Alphaproteobacteria bacterium | reverse complement strand
AGAATTTTGGTTTCCGCGATATGAAAACGAATGAGGCTTATGACCACATCATGGCCCAATTAAATACGCTCGACTCTCTGGAAGTCCGCACCGTGAATGTTGCCAGTAAGGATGGTCAAATTGCGGAGGAAACCCGCCTATTCGATAAATTGAATGACACGATGGCAGATATACCGCCAAGCCGCCGCGCCGGTGTCATTATGATCACCGACGGTCAGGTCCATGACGTTCCTGAAGATACGGAGCAATTACAGGATTATGGCCCCGTCCACACGTTTTTATCAGGTGAACGTGATGAAATTGACCGTCAATTGGTGGTTGAGGAAGCCCCATCATACGGCATAGTCGGGCAGGACGTTACCGTACGGTTTAATGTCATTGATACGGATTCATCCGAACGCCGCCGCCGTGCACGTGTCAAAATAACCAACAAGGATGGCTCTGTGAACTTTAAGGAGGTTCAAACGGGTGAAAGCCAGACTTTCAATCTGCATATCGCGCATGGTGGTCAGAATGTATTCGAAATTGAAGTCGACCGCCTGCCCGGTGAAATCACCGAAATCAATAACAAGATTGCCGTTATCGTCAATGGCGTACGCGACAGATTGCGTGTCCTGCTGGTATCCGGAATGCCGCATACCGGTGAACGGACATGGCGAAATATCCTGACCGCCGACCCGGCCGTTGACCTTGTTCACTTCACCATTCTGCGCCAGCCACACAAATTAAACACCGTACCGCAGAATGAACTCTCCCTTATCCCCTTCCCGTTTCGGGAATTGTTCGAGGTTAAAATTTACGACTTTGATTTGATTATCTTTGACCGGTACCGCCTGAATAATATCATGCCGCCTTATTATTTTGATAACATTGCAAAATATGTACGCGAAGGCGGCGCATTGCTTGAAGCCAGCGGCCCGTCATTTGGCAGCAACAAATCAATTTATTACTCCGATCTTGGCAACATTTTACCGTCCGTGCCAACTGGAAGCGTCCTCAATGAACCGTACCGACCATCCCTGACCGATCTGGGGCTACGTCATCCGGTTACATTTGATTTAAAACGCAGTCACCCAGAGCCATGGGGACAATGGTTAAGGCAAGTCGATGTCATCCCGAAAAGCGGCGATACGTTAATGCACGGCGTAGGCCAGAAGCCGTTATTAACACTCGACCGCGTTGAAAAAGGACGTGTCGCGCATTTCACAAGTGACCTGATATGGTTATGGGCACGTGGATATGATGGCGGCGGACCACAGGCGGAAATCCTGAGACGTCTCGCACACTGGCTAATGAAAGAACCAGAACTGGAAGAAGATGCCATTGACGTATCGGCAGAAGGAAACGAAATAACATTGCGTCGCCGTAGCCTGGAACGCGGAACACATACCGTTACCATGACAGACCCGAACGGTAAAAAAACCAACATTGTCATGCAGGATGAAAACACACGCTGGGTCGAAAAAACAATCACCGTTGATAAGCTTGGCGTATATCGTTTCAAAGACAAGAACAAGGATATACAGCGCGTTGTTCTTGTTGGCGATTACAACCCGAAAGAATTACAAAGCGTTGTAACAACAGAAGAACATCTACAGCCTGTTGTAAAAACCAGTAACGGAACGTTTCAGTGGGTTGAAAATGGCTTGTCACAAAATTTCCGTATGGTAAATGCGAATAGCAGTTTTAAGGGATTTGGCTGGCTAGGCCTCCGCCGGAATAATGATTACGTTGTGACGGGCGTGCAATCACGCAACTTGCTTCCTGACCTGATCACAATCATGCTGCTTATATCGCTTGTGACTGTGACATGGTATGTCGAAAGCCGCCTAAAATCTTAAATAAATCAAGCTCTAGAATTAGCTAGGTCAATAACAAACTTGTTCTACCGCAAAAGCAAGGATCTTAGAAGAAGCTCCACGGTTACAGATTCCTGCTTTTGCAGGACATACTTCATAAAAATGTTATCAGGAAAATTTATACGCGCTCACTGAACCCTAGCTCGCGCGCCCTTAATGCCGCCTGCGTACGGTTTTGCGCACCAAATTTACGGCAAATACCGCGAACATGAAGCTTTACCGTCACAACCTGAATATCAAGTTCACGTGCAATTTCCTTATTTGACGCGCCTTTTAGCAAGAATGACAATACTTCCTCCTCACGTGGGGTAAGGCGAAGGTTATCACTATCGTTACTGTTTGATGATGCGTATGCGCC
>JAUICS010000365.1 GCA_030427765.1 Alphaproteobacteria bacterium | reverse complement strand
TTATCGGTGCGATCGGCGGGGTACTATGTTCTGCGGCCATTCCATTGTGGGATAAATTCAAAATTGATGATGTTGTCGGTGCGTTATCCGTACACCTTGTCGCCGGTATATGGGGTACATTGGCCGTTGCCATATTTGGTGGTGATTTTGCGAACCAGATATTGCCGCAGGTTGTTGGTATCGTCGCAACAGGCATCTTTGTATGTATAACCAGTGCGGCCGTTTGGCTGACCCTGAAATACACAATGGGATTGCGCTTTGATGAGCGTGAGGAACGTCAGGGCCTAGACCGTATCGAAGTGGGTATGGAGGCATATCCGGAATTCGACGCACGTTAAATGATCTTGGCGCTTTTAGATTTAAGGCGTTAAATCAGCTACCAAAACGGGTGCGGTTTTTGAAATCGGGCCCGTTTTATTCATGATCCATTGCGTTAGGTCGGCATCATCGGATACGAGCGGTAATAATTCTTCACGTACGCGTTCATGATAGTTATTCAGCCATTCAATTTCCTGCTCATCCATCAAGGATACATCCAATGCACGCGTATCAATTGGACAGAAATTAATCGGCTCAAGCATTAGGCGGTGGTCATCGCCTTTGTGCACGACATAAAGGTTTTCTATGCGAATGCCATATTGCCCCTCAGGATAAAACCCCGGTTCGATGGAAAAGATCATTCCTTCTTCCAGCTTTGCCGAGGACTGGCGTCCGACGGCAACCGTGCTGTGGACGCGGCCGACAACATCAACACCATGGCCGAGGGAATGCCCGAAATCCATATGCTCATGATGTTCTGCCGATTTCATTTTATTACGCGCGACCTTATCAAAGGCACCGATATCCAGCCATGCTTGCTCATCACGGTCAAATTTATCAAGTAAACTGGCCGCTGCAATATGTGCCTTCAGGACATAAGTATAGTCGGCTTTCATCTCATCCGATGGTTCGGGCCCAAGGACAAGCATTCTCGTCATATCGGTGGTGCCCAGAATATTGTTTTCTGTATCCAGATAATGACCGCCCGCGTCCAGCATAAAAAATCCGTCTTGCACGTAGCTGCTTTTAAACGGTGACGGTTTGTAGTGCACGATGGAACTGTTCTGACCGCTTCCGAGAATACTGTCGAATGAAATCCCGAAATAGGCGCCGGATTGCTCACGAATGGACTCTAAATGTTTTAGGTATTCATACTCGCTCATATGAACGCCGGATGCATGATTATGCTCTATATCTCTCAGGAACCTGCATACATTGATACCTTCTATACGGTGGGCGTTTATGCTGGCCTCAATTTCTGCCGCTGTCTTGGCTTCTTTCATCCGGAAACAAGGGTCACGAAGATGGATGATTGTATCCAGATCGACACCTGATGGCATTAGTTCGCCGATTGTCGCTGGTGTTTTGTTTTGGTCAAATCCGAATGTTGCACCGGCCACATGCACATCATCGAGAATTTGCCGGATGCTGTCCTTATTGCGTATGTCATGGATGATAACACCGTCGGCCACCAGCTTATTACGTGCGTCATGTGTAATATTGTCTGTATTTACAAACAATCGAACCTTGCCATGATATGTATCAACCATTGCCAATGATTCCGGGAATGGTGACCCATTGGCATCATATCCGCGCAGGTTAAGAAGCCATGTAATTGTCTCCGGCGCGGCCATAATGTAATCGGTTATGCCCTGATCACTTTCTTTGATACTTTCTACTAATTTGCCGACTTTTTCACCGACACTAAGGCCAGCATTTTCATCCGGTATGGCAATTATTGGTGCACGCGGGGCGGGGGGCTGGTTATCCCAAATGGCATCGATTGGATTTGATGACAGGGCCTCGGCTTTCAGGTTGAGCTCATCACAAAGGTTCTGAAGCGTTTTAACCTCGCCGACTGTTAAAGTTGATGGGTCGTATCCAACAATTGCACCGGGCGGCAGTTTTTCAAGTTCGTCGCGTGCGTTTGTAATGACTTCGGGTAAACCCTGCGCAACGCGGCTGACCTCTTGCACGTTAATCCCTTTGTCTTTTAACGGTTTTGTTTCTTCCGCGTAGCGTGAATCGACATATAAATGTGCGCTGTCCTGCGTAATAAGGCCCGTTCCGGCCGTACCGCCAAACCCGAATGCGAAGGTAAGACGTTCTGTATGTGGTGGCGGGTATTCGGGAAATTGCGGGTGCCCTTTCGGTACAAAAAATGCCGCTATATTTTGTGA
>JAUICS010000364.1 GCA_030427765.1 Alphaproteobacteria bacterium | reverse complement strand
CCCGCCACATGCAGTATGCCCCAAAACCACAATTTCTTTTACTTTCAACTCGGACACGGCGAATTCAACGCCGGCGGCGATTGAACGTGGTGTCTTGTTACGCGTATCTTCATACGGCGGAACAAGTGCCGCAATAACCTTTGACGAAAACATTTTACCGAGCGCCGATTCCCCCGCGCCGGTAAACATTTCCCGCGGATCGACACGTGAATCCATACACGTTATGAACATGACATCCGGGTCCTGCCCTTCATGGACTAACGCATGCATATGTTCCACATACTCTCCACCATCTTCATAATAATGTTTACGAAATTGTGATTTAAATGCGTTCAGCAGCCCTTCGGCTACTCCAGAATTGTCCAGTCCCATATTGTTCTCACACAGCGCCAAATTATGAAAACAACATTACCACAGAATCATAATTTTATCTAGCGAGGATTAAGAATCCAGTTTGTATCAAAATGTATTGAACCTTCATGCTCACCACCCATGGCATCATGGCCATGTATCGCCCGGTCCAATTGAAAATCAAACATAGGAACATAATCTAAAAATAACACGGATGAGGATTCTGCAAATATGCGCGCCACTGTTTCTTTTTCCAATTTTTCACCTGACAAAAATGTCATTTCGACTGTATATCCATTATTGTCACTGACTAACTTTGTATCGGCCATGAATTGATCTATGCCCTTTTCCGGATCAGGTGCCTCATCAAGAATTGCCGCCCTTGCCAAACCGGCAGAGTATCTGAATGTCGTTGCAACAACATATGCAAGCTGCCGAGCAAGATCTTCCTGATCCATATTTGCATATTTTTCATCAATCTCAATACATTCAGGAAGCCGTCCTTCATCAAGATAATCAACCAAGCCAATCAATCTTACAGGGTCCATTTCATAGATTGATGTTTGCGTAAAATCAGCATAATCGGCACCACCCAAAAGCATCATTTCTTCAAAGACAGTCAGCATCTTCGCCATATGCTTGGCTTGTGCTTCTATGTTTTTTTCATGGGATGCTAAACGAAAATGAAAACGAATTGTGTAACTATGGCGACCGTTTCCGCCGCCGCCGCCCGTTCTATTTGGAGGATTTATAACGCGCCCACCGGTTCCATCCCGGCTTAAAACTTTTACCATTGCCCTGTCCCTGTTCGTTCCAAGACGTATTTATATCAATTTATTATGTAAAACTCAAGAGTTTTATCGATGAGGAACCACTGAAGGCTCTGCTGGCGCTAAATCAAGTAGTTTTGATACGGCAGACACTTTAAAAATGGCCAAATCGCGAACGCGGATTGTTTCTTCCCCATCCCTATCATGCGGTGTCTGCCCGATGTATATCGGCGTAGTGCCTCGTAATTCCTTTGATAACGTAAATACCGGAACGGCATTCCCCTGTAGCGTTGCAAAAAATACCATCGCCGGTCGCCCTTTATAATCAATTTCCCGAAATGATGTAATTGAACCGCGCTGCATTACCTCCTCGGCAATAAACCCCAGCAAATTGCGTTCTTTTGATGTAAAACCCGATGTCTGTGATTCCTCACTCAACTCAAGATCACCGAACGTGCGTTCATCGTCCTCGATATGAAAATCACCGCGATCCGCGCCCTTAAAGGCAACGTTTAATACTTGTCCCA
This sequence comes from Alphaproteobacteria bacterium, assembly GCA_030427765.1. GTDB lineage: Bacteria > Pseudomonadota > Alphaproteobacteria > Micavibrionales > Micavibrionaceae > JAUICS01. The sequence goes on along the minus strand of JAUICS010000364.1, from coordinate 582 downwards.
TGACCCCTGTCCAAAAAATCTTTATTTACAGAATGCAGAAACTATAGCATGTTTTGTCATATATGAAACCGGTACGATTGAAATTAATCATAGAAATGGCCGCCTTTCCCGGCAGCCCGCAAAATGTCGAGATTGAAACACACCCCGACATCGCCCCCAAACATGTCACGCAATTTCTGACATTGGTTGATGACGGGTTTTATGACGGCCTACCATTTCACCGCGTTATTGATGGGCATGTGGCACAGACGGGTGACCGTCAGGGCGATGGTTTCGGGGAAAGTGACCTAGGCCCTTTAGATGCGGAATTTTCAGATACACCATTTGCACGCGGCAGTATTGGCATGGCCCGCGGGGAAGAGGACAATAGCGGCGATTGCCAGTTCTTTATCTGTATGGATGACCGGCCACAATTAACCGGAAAATTCACGCAATTTGCGCGCGTTACGAAAGGTATGGATATCGTTGACCGGATCACACGCATCAACGTAACAGAACATGGTGATGACCCCACAAATGCCGATCACATCGTGACCATTTCACGAATACCTTAAATGTAGAATCAAGACGATTTAACCCGTA
>JAUICS010000021.1 GCA_030427765.1 Alphaproteobacteria bacterium | reverse complement strand
ACTTGCGCTGGTAAAGGTAATTTCAAGTGGCGACAAGCGGATCGAAGCTTTACGTATCGCCGATATTTTCAGAGCCCGTGTCGTTGACAGTACTCTCGAGTCATTTGTTTTTGAAGTTACCGGCACAGCAGGTAAAATAAATGCATTCATTGATTTGATGCGCCCGCTAGGTCTTCTGGAAGTCAGCCGTACAGGTATAGCCGCGATTATACGGGGAAAAACAGAAATTTAACTATTCTATCAAGCTTACGAGATGCACATGAAAAAAGCCTTTTTATCACTATTAATTCTATTGGCCGTAACGGCCTGTAAGTCACGTAATGAGGCGGATGCAATCTTACGCAACATGTGTGTTGCGGGTATTGAGCATATTTTGCCAAGCGACATGACTTACAAAGGCCTTAATCAGGTAACCTACGAAGATGCCGAAGAAATCAAAGGCACATTCCGCCGCGTTAACATCACGGCCGACCTTAACGAGTCCGGCTTTACTGAAACACGTGACTTTGAATGTGTTTTCAATGATCGTCATACGATGTTTGGTTTACAGTATTCACCGGAAATTCATTATATAGAAGGCGAAGATGTCGTCATTGGATACCGTAACGGAATAATGGTCGGCAGCAGTCAGGATTATGTTGACCTGATCGCCGTTACATCCGGCGCCAAGTAAAATCCACTTTTTATTCAGTCAAGCCTGCAACTATCATGCGTGTTGCGGGCTTTTTTCGTTTGATTTTTTCAATAAAACCTGCTTTTTTGTCAGGATTATAAGGTTTTAGAGATAGTTTAGACAAAGGAACACATTATGACGAAAAGCAACGTAGCTGAAATTCACTCAATGCCGAACAGCACATCCGAAGACAATAATCTTCGCGTTTATTACGATAGTGACTGTGACGTTAACCTGATCAAATCAAAGAAGGTTTTGATTGTCGGCTACGGAAGCCAGGGCCATGCCCATGCCAATAACCTTAAAGACTCTGGTGTAAAAGATGTTCGTATAGCACTTCGTCCGGATTCAAAAACGGCGGAGAAAGCTAAAAACGCTGGTTTTGAAGTCATGTCCGCCGAAGATGGCGCGGCATGGGCCGATGTTGTCATGATGCTTACACCGGATGAGCTTCAAGCCGAAATTTATAACGAACAACTGGCTGCTAACCTGAAAGACGGCGCCGCGATATGTTTTGCACACGTATTTAACATCCACTGTAACTTGATTGAGGCACGTCCTGACCTGGATGTATTCATGATCGCACCAAAGGGCCCGGGCCACACAGTGCGTTCCGAATATCAACGCGGCGGCGGCGTTCCGACACTTGTTGCCGTCCATCAGGATGCCAGCGGTAACGCGCTTGATATCGCCCTATCATACGCCAGCGCAAATGGTGGTGGCCGCGCAGGTATCATTGAAACAACATTCAAAGAAGAATGTGAAACTGATCTATTTGGTGAGCAGGTCGTTCTTTGTGGCGGCCTTACACAGCTTATACAAAAAGGTTACGAAACACTGGTTGAGGCCGGATACGCACCAGAAATGGCTTATTTTGAATGTCTGCATGAAACAAAACTTATTGTTGATCTTCTGTATGAAGGCGGTATAGCGAACATGCGTTACTCAATCTCCAACACTGCGGAATACGGTGACTACGTAACCGGCCCGCGCATCATTACCGACGAAACAAAAGAAGAGATGAAGCGCGTTCTGGAAGACATTCAATCCGGTAAATTTGCCCGTGACTGGATGCTGGAAAATAAGGTTGGACAAACATCATTCAAAACAATGCGCCGTAAGGGTGCCGAGCACAGCATCGAGGCCGTTGGTGAACGCCTGCGTGCAATGATGCCATGGATTGCCCAAAACAAATTGGTTGATAAATCCAAAAACTAGTCAGCGAAATACACAATTTCTAAAAAAGCCGCTTTCATGCGGCTTTTTTTATGGTCTTCATCCCTTTTCTTCATAAGAAATAAGGCGCATGATGCCGTTATGGACGAAGGTACAAATAATAAAAAGACATTATATCTGGGTGTTATAAATGCACTTTTAACCGCATTTTTTATCGCATCAATGAATTTATTTGGTAAATTGCTAGGCGATAATCATAACGCCGTTGAAATTACGTTTTACCGCAATCTTATCGCACTTTTTTTACTACTGGTTGGCCTAGTCCTTTTTAGAAAACTGTATCTTCTTAAAACGCAGAGGCCGTTCGCCCAATTCATTCGTGCCTTGGTTGGCACAGCCGGGATGGTAATGTCCATTTGGACATATATTTTATTGCCCATGGCCGAAGCCACAACGCTTGTTTTCACAGCCCCTTTATTTGTGGTGATTATGTCATACCCATTTTTAGGTGAAAGGGTTGGACTATGGCGCAGTTTATCTGTGATGACAGGCTTTATCGGTGTCCTTGTTCTCATAGATTTCGATGGCGATTATAATATGATTGGTTTACTGATTGGTTTGCTGGCCGGACTGTTTAATGCAGGCGTTGCCATTTGCTTGCGATGGTTGGGGTCTAGTGAAAATGCCTCAACGACTGTTTTTTACTTCCTATTCTATGGACTGGTCGGAACTGGTTTATGCCTACCCTTTATTGGTACTATCCCTTCTGAAGGTGATTACATTTATATCTCGGCAATTGGTGTTGTAGGATTGGCAGGACTGCTTGTGAAAACACAAGCATATCGACAAGGTTCCGCCGCCACGATTAGTGCCATCAGTTATACTATGATTATATGGGCAGCATTATTTGATTATGTCATTTGGGCAATGTTGCCAAGAGTAGAAGTCTTCATTGGTGCATTCATCATTATCGCCAGCAACCTATTTATACTTTGGCGCGAAACACGAAAAACACAACAAACAACGTCATGATCGCCCCTTTCCAAATATTTAAAAATCCTGTCATGTTTGGTATTGCGCTCGGCATCGCCCAAACCTTGGCTTTCTCGGTTTTGACCCTACTCATTAAACTTGTTCAGGACGAACATCATCCGGTTGATATGCTCCTTTACCGAAACTCAATTTGTACGGCCATCGCATTTATTTTCCTCATCTTTATCGGCAAAGTCCATGCAATACGAAAGGCCAATTTAAAACGACAGATTATACGCGGCGTTGTCGGCTCAACAGGAATGATTCTGACATTTGTTACATTTGCCATGCTGCCTCTTACGGAGGCACAAAGCCTTCTGTTCGCCGCGCCGTTATTCGTTGTCTTATTATCCTACCCATTACTTAAGGAAAAAGTCGGTATTTTCCGGACATCCGCCGCAATTGTTGGTTTTCTCGGGGTCATGTTGATTATGCAGCCCGGAACCATAAGCTCATTCATCGGGGGATTATTCGGCCTTGCCACCGCGCTCTCACATGCATGCGTCATGATAACCCTGCGATGGCTTGGCCGCACAGAAGACCCGTTTGTAACTATCTTTTATTTCTCGCTTATTTCATTGATTGTGATCCTGCCGTTCGTGCCATTTTACTGGACCCCGCCATCAGCCGAAATGCTAGTTTATCTCATCAGCCTCGGGATTGTTGCATTTTTTGTGCAATATTTCCTGACCAAGGCGTATTTTATGGCGCCCGCATCAGTTATCGCACCGCTAATCTATTTCAACTTGTTATGGGCAATGCTGATTGATATTATGATCCTCGGAAATCTACCTTCGCTCTATACTTTAATCGGTGCATTCATTATCATTCTAAGCAACCTGTTCATTCTTTGGAGACAACATAAGAAAGAGGTTACCGTTGCAGAGCCGATTAACAAAATCTAACGCTTCCTACTCACGCTGGGCATTGGCATTGCTGTGCCTTACCACAAGTCTTTTTCTGTCGTTTCAGGCAGCGGCGTTTACAATGGAATGGGAGCTTAACTGGCCGAACACCGATTTTTCAAATGCGGGTGTTGATGTTACCCAGATTAAATCCGCCGGGCCGCCACGTGACGGTATTCCAACAATATATGAACCCAAATTCATACCGGCATCCGAGGTTTCGGACCTCCCCAGTACCGAGCCGGTTATTCAGGTTATTCATGACGGGGTGGCCAAGGCGTATCCGATACGGATTATGATTTGGCACGAAATCGTTAACGACACTATCGCCGGATTACCGATAGTTGTGACCTATAGCCCCTTATGTAATGTTGATGCCGTGTTTGAACGCGCCGTGCAGGATAAGGATGGTTCCCGGCAGGAATTAACATTTGGAAATACGGGCAAGTTGCTTCATGCCAATCTGATTTTCTATGACAGGGAAACCGAAACTTGGTGGCAGCAGTTTACAGGGAACGCCATCGCCGGAAAGCATCTTGAGAAGACATTACATGTCGTAACGTCGCAACTCATTCCCTTTTCCGAATTTACCGAGCAGTTCCCGGATGGATTGGTTTTAAAACCGGAGGATTACGACAGCAATTTTTACGGAACAAACCCGTATATCGGATACGATCAAGCAAGAAGCTCATCATTATCATCCATACAGTTTGATGATGAATTTATTGGGCCAATGGATTATGTTGTGGTTGCTGGCGGTAACGCCTGGCTATTTTCCCTGATTAGGGAGCTTGAGAAAATCGAACATGATGATTTGATCCTCACGTGGCACGAAGGGATGAATTCCGTATTGCAGAACAAAGAAATCGTAAAAAACCCGGATATCGGTTTTATTCGTGTGCAGCGTAAGGATAAGGACGGCATCCTGACTTACGCACCGTATATGACAACGTTTGCCTTTACCTACATGGCATTTAACCCCAAAGGTACTATTCTGGAAGACACAGTCGAATCATCATGGGGAAAGCGCAGTGCCATCAACTATATGGGTAGCGGTGATACAATGCCGGAAGGTGTTTATGAATCGTGTAGCGATGCCGGTGCCGAAGGCGGCGATGATGCATCATGCGCGGTTTCTGATGGAAATGATGATGGAAATGAAAATGAAAACGGCGCACAATCTTGTGGCAGTTGCGGTACGGCAAGTCCGGAGACCACGACGGAATAATCCGTTTGATTTTTCATAGCGCAATTTGTTATATATTAATGATTAGTCGATACTGTGATACTAGCTGGCACAATAAATATCTTGAAAAGGATACTGGGTATGTCATCCACGGATGATTTCAACTCTGATACGGATGACAAAAACCCTGCCGAGGAGAATGGCACAGGTAATATATCCGGCGATGCACCCACTAACGTTCCAAGCGAAAGTAACGTTCGTGTCCTTCATCGGAATATAATGCCAGAGGCTCATGATGCCGATGATATGCAACCTGCAACGCCTCCAAAGCCGCCACCTATACCGGAACCGATCACAAAACCGCAAAAAGTATATCATTTGCGTAAACATACCGATCGCTACATCAACCGCGAGTTATCATGGCTTGCATTTAACCAGCGTGTTCTTGAGGAGGCGTGCAACGAAAAACATCCTGTCATGGAACGTATCCGGTTTTTATCCATTGCCTCTGCAAACCTTGATGAATTCTACATGGTCCGTGTTGCCGGTTTGAAAGGGCAAGTCAACGCAAACGTCACCAACCAAAGTATTGACGGGTTAACCGCCCGTCAGCAGCTTGAAGCCATCAGCACGCGCGTCGATTCATTTGTCAATGATCTGCAAGAAACATGGATTGAACTGCGTGAAAAAATGGAGAAGACAGGCATAAAAATCGTGTCCTGCAAAGACTTAAAAGGCAATGAGGCCAAATGGGTGCGTGAACGATTTGAACATGATATATTCCCGCTTTTGTCGCCCATTGCCGTTGACCCCGCCCATCCGTTTCCGTTCATTCCGAACAAGGGTATGGCCATTGCCCTGCAACTGGTGGACAAGAAAAACAAAACGCATCTTGATGCCCTTATACCGCTTACGGTCAAAATCGAACGTTTTATGAAACTGCCATCACGTGATACACGTTTTGTATTGCTCGAAGACGTTATCATGCAGAATATTGAAAAACTATTCCCGAAACCGTTTGAACTTAAGAATCACGGTTTATTCCGGGTTATTCGCGATAGCGAGCTGGAGATTGAAGACGAAGCTGAAGACTTGGTTCTGACATTCGAAACGGCGCTAAAACGTCGCCGGCGCGGTAGTGTGATCCGCCTTAAGATTGATAAGGATGCCGAAGGTGATGTTCTCGACTTTTTAAAAGAACAACTGCACGTGCCCGAGGAAGATATTTTCCGTGTAAACGGATTGATCGGTCTTGATAACGTTTCAGAACTTATTGATCATGCGCCCAAAAATACACTTTTCGATCCATTCAATGCACGGTTCCCCGAACGTATACGTGATTTTGGCGGGAATTGTTTTGATGCCATTTTGGAAAAAGACATTGTCATTCACCACCCCTACGAAAGTTTCGATGTCGTCGTTCAGTTCCTGCGTCAGGCGGCGAGCGATCCGGATGTTCTGACCATTAAACAAACCCTGTATCGAACCAGTAAAGACTCACCGATCGTCAAAGCATTGATTGAGGCTGCGGAGGCGGGAAAATCGGTAACCGCACTCGTTGAGTTGAAGGCCCGTTTTGATGAGGAAGCCAACATTCGCTGGGCCCGTGATATGGAACGCGCGGGCGTGCAGGTTGTTTATGGGTTCGTAGACCTTAAAACCCATGCCAAAATCTCGCTTATTAACCGGCGTGAAAATGGAAAAGTTCGTACATATGCGCATTTTGGAACCGGAAATTACCACCCACATACGGCAAAGGTTTATACCGACCTGTCTTACTTCACCTGCGACCCTGCATTGTGTCAGGACGCGGCACTGATGTTCAATTACATGACCGGATACGCACAACCATCAGGCATGAAGAAAATTCGTACAGCGCCGATTAATTTGCGATCAACGATCATGAAACTGGTCGATGTTGAAATTGCCAATGCCAAAGCAGGAAAACCGGCGGCCATATGGATCAAATGCAATTCCGTAATTGATGAAGAAATGATCGATAAGTTTTACGAGGCATCACAAGCCGGTGTTGATATTGATATGATCATCCGTGGTATTTGTAGCATCCGCCCCGGAATCGACGGTTTATCCGAAAATATCTACGTAAAAAGCATTATCGGCCGATTTCTGGAACATTCACGCATATACTGCTTCGCGAATGGAAACCCGATGCCGTCTAGTCAGGCAAAAGTATTTATTTCATCCGCCGATTTAATGACACGAAACCTTGATTACCGTATTGAATCACTGGTACCTATTGAAAACAAAACTGTTCACGCGCAAATCCTTGACCAGATTATGGTTGCGAATTTTAAAGACCGGAAACACAGTTGGGAGATGAATCCGGACGGAACCTATGACAGGGTGGAGGCAAAGGATGATGATTTTTGTGCACATGAATATTTCATGACCAATCCAAGCCTGTCAGGCCGCGGAACAGCACTGGATTCGGCACCTATGCCGCCGAAACTGTTTTTAGAACAGGAAAGACAAAGTCAATAGCAAGGAGTATTATCGAGGGGTTTATATGTCTAACGAGGGGATTACAGCGAGAGCTAACGCAGCGGCATCAGAAGTGCACGAAGATTTTGGTATTATAGATATTGGTTCAAACACAATTCGTCTTGTGGCCTATCGTGGTCGCGAACGTTTGCCTATTAATGTTAAGGCCATGCCATGTCTTGGCGACATGGATGAAATGACCGATGGTTCTCTTATCCTGAATACAACAAATATGGCTACGGCGCTTGAGGCCATTATCGGCTTTCGCAATGTTATCGTTGAAAAAGACATCGGCGTTGTGCAGGCCATTGCCACGGCGGCACCGCGTGACGCATCAAACGGTGACATCTTCCTGAACATGGCAAATCGCGTATTATTGGGAGAGGACGATGAACATGTTGTCGCATTCATTTCCGCCGTGCAGGAACGCGATACGAGCGCCAAAGAAATTGATGATCTAAAAGCCGAGAATGAAGACCTTACCGCACAGATTATGGAGGCCGTCGCCGCGAAAGGTCGCATTGATGCCAAAACAGCGGAAAAAGGCGACAAACAAAAAGCAAAGAAACTGGCAAAACTGCAAGAAGAACAATCTCAATTAATTGCTTTAAAAGGCATAGCTTCCGCTATACATGAAGCTGCAACAGCATCTGTTACAGCACATATGGGAAGCGTACGCGCACAGGGTGCGCCAGACATCGAACCTATCCGCATTATCGCGGGGGTTGAGGAGGCTCAGCTCGCCGGAAAAGGTGTTGTGTATACACGTCCTGATGCAAATGGCCTTGCCGGCGACCTAGGTGGCGGCAGTCTTGAGTTAATTCGCGTCAAAGATGGTGAGGTTCGGCAGCCAACGTCATTGCCAATCGGGTCACGCCGCCTTCGCGCCATAAAAAAAGAGACAGGATTGAAAAAAGACGAATGGGAATCCTACATTCAAAACACCCTGTTAGACGGAATTGATTACGGTAAGGTAAAGACATTTTATGCCATTGGCGGTTCGTGGCGGGAATTTGCCAAGAAGGTTTTGAAACTTGATGGTCTTAACAATTTTGATAAGCCCATACCGGCAAAAAAGATTATCGACAAGATTGACGAACTCGTCGCACACACATCCGTTGATAAACTAATGGAAACCTACCCGTGTATCGATGAAAAACGTAAACACGATATGAAGAACACCGCACGTCTTCTTAAAGCCGTCATTCAAAAACTGGGACTAAAAGAAATTGTGTTCTGCGAAACGGGCGTGCGCGAAGGTCTAAACCTTGAATTCCTAAGCGAAAACGAATGTGAGGAGGAACCGGACGGGTGCGAGATGTACCATGACGGTATCCGGTTTCCAGTGTTAACACTGGCAATGGCCGGTTAATACTTTCGCTATTGTCTTTCTATTTGCTTTGATTTACCCCTAATGACATGAAGTATTTCAAATCATTGCACGAATTGGATTCATCTATAAACGACTGTGTTCTCGCCATCGGTAATTTTGACGGTGTCCATCGCGGGCATCAGGCATTGATCGGTGAAGCAAAACGCATCGCCGACGAACATCAAAAACATGTCGGTATCCTTACCTTTGAGCCGCACCCGCGTGCCCTGTTTCGTCCGGACGAACGTCCGTTTCGCATTACACCGGAAAATATGAAACGCCGCCAGTTAGAATCCTGCAACATTGATTTTACCCTGTCACATCCGTTTGACTGGGACTTTGCCAGCCAAAGCGCGGATAATTTTATTGACCATGTTCTTAAGCCATTAAACCCGAGCCATATTATCGTAGGGTATGATTTCCGTTTTGGTCAATTGCGCAAAGGATCCGCCGAAACATTAAAAGACGCAGGATTTGAGGTAACGGTCCTGAATGCCATTACCTATGAAAAAGATGCGCCGGTGTCATCCAGCCAGATACGCCAGTATATTCGACATGGCGACATTGCCGCAGCGAATGATTTGCTTGGGTGGGACTGGGAAATTGAAGGTGTTGTGCAAAAGGGTGATCAACGTGGGCGTGAGCTGGGTTACCCCACCGCAAATATTCCCATGACCGATATTGTTCATCCGGCATACGGCATATATGCCACATTGATCAATATCGAAGGTGACGACGTTTGGCACAAATCAGCCACAAATATTGGCATACGCCCGATGTTTGAAATTCCGACCGCGCAGATTGAAACATTTATTTTCAATTTTGATGAGGATATATACGGCAAAACCGTTCGTGTAAAACCCGTTGAATACATCCGCGGGGAAGCCAAATTTGATAGTCTGGACGCCCTTATTGATCAAATGGAAAAAGATTGTCAAACAGCGCAGAACATTTTGACCGCATAGATACGCATAACATTACTTTTCATAGGGCCGATAAATTCCAGGTATATCCGTCCTTGGACCTCGCATTTCCGATTCCCTTGGCTCTTCTGTCATTAATTGCGTTGCAAGTGCCATAGCAGGAATTTCATGATGCACAAACTCAGATACACTATGTGTAAATTCACTTGTAAAATTTCCAAGATATTGTCTGTGTATTTCTGCAAGGGCAGAACAGTTGACTTTATAACCCTCGAAATGATCTTGAGCTGTAGGATAAATCTCTGCCAAAAGCATCCTTAAGGGCCCAAAATCTCTTTTTGTCAGAGCCATATAAGCTTCTGCAGCCCTATCAGGGAAGTCAGGATGTTTCTCACGAATCTTTTCATAAAAACCTTTAAGATGCTCGCGTTGTTGATCAGTCAATTGGTGTCCGGCAGGACTGTTCCAAAACCCAATCCCGCTTGTTGCCTGCAAAAAACCGACGGTTATAACGGACCATGTCACACATGCCAGTGCTGGCGCAGCGCGAACTGCAGCGTCAGTAATATTAACGCCGCGAAAGGGATGTTTCAGTGCGGATAGGCATTGACCTAATTTACTTCTACCATCTGACATTAAAATACACCTTTAATAGGCTATATTATATGCCTCAAAGGTTAAGATTTTCAAAATATGGAAAATTTATGTGTATTAACAGAATGCTATGTGCACAAAAAAATCAGGCCCGGCGAAGCTTGGCGCCAACCGCAGACAGTTTATCGACGATGTTTTCGTAACCGCGATCAAGATGGTAAATACGGTTTACGGTCGTCTCACCCTCGGCTGCCAATCCGGCAAGGACGAGCGATGCACTGGCGCGCAGATCTGTCGCCATCACTTCCGCACCCGTCAATTTTTCAACTCCACGGATAATTGCGGAATTTCCCTGAACATGGACATTCGCGCCCATACGGTTTAATTCAGGCACGTGCATGAAACGGTTTTCGAAAATTGTTTCTGTAACCATGCTGGCCCCCTCGGCCAAACACAGCATTGTCATCATTTGCGCCTGAAGGTCTGTCGGAAATCCCGGATGGGGCTCCGTCATGATATCAATACCTTTAAGACGTTTACCGTTGCGCCATACGCAAATCGAGCCGTTATCATTGTCTTCAATACGAATTCCGGCCTCGGAAAGTGGACCCAGCAAAGCCTGAAGGTGGTCAAGCGATGTGTTGTGCAAAACAAGCTCGCCACCCGTTAACCCCATTGCCATTAACCACGTACCGGTTTCAATTCGATCGGCCATCACCGGATGCGTTGTTCCGATCAAACCGTCTTTTCCATGAATGGTGATCTGGTTTGTGCCCAGCCCTTCAATTTCCGCACCCATTTTGATGAGGCATTCGCCAAGGTCACTGACCTCCGGCTCACGCGCGGCATTGTTCAAAACAGTTGTGCCTTTGGCCAAGGTTGCGGCCATCATCAGGTTTTCTGTACCGGTATGGCTGACACGCGGAAATGTATATTCCGCGCCTTTTAATCCACCTGGAGCACTTGCATTAATATAACCGCCTTCAATCTCAATCTTGGCGCCCATCGCCTTAAGGCCCTGAATGTGATAATCGACAGGG
>JAUICS010000363.1 GCA_030427765.1 Alphaproteobacteria bacterium | reverse complement strand
TACGCGTGCCACACCGTCCAGCACCGAAAAACGGTCAACCAGATACCGTTCTGCATAATCGGTAAGTTCCTGAACCGTCATACGGTCGCTGGTCAGGTTTAACCACATGATAACGTCTTCGTTGGAATCGACTTTTTGAATTTCCGGCGGGTCTGCCTCCTCCGGTAAATTGTCGGTAATTCTTGATACACGGTCACGAATGTCATTTGCGGCGGAGTCCACATCACGATCGATATTAAACTCGATGGATATGTTGGATTCACCGTCACTGCTGTTAGATGATATATATTTGATACCTGCAACGCCGGAAATACGGTCTTCTATAACTTCTGTAATACGGGTTTCAACGATACTTGCATCGGCACCGGGATAGCCGGTTTCAATTGACACTACAGGCGGGTCAATGTCGGGGTATTGCCGTAATGGCAATTCGTAAAATGCAACCATGCCAAATGCGATGAGGAGTAATGATATAACAGATGCAAATACGGGACGTGTAACCGAAATATCAGAAATGATCATGACGGATCTTTCTTTTTGATAATATCTTCAATTGATGTTTCATCCGTTTCAATGGCTTTGATGGTAACTGCCCCATTTGGACGGACGCGAATGGTGCCGTGTGTGATGACATGATCGCCTTCCTTAATTCCGGAAAGAACCTCAAGATCACCTTTGCGGCGGCCGCCAATTTCGATTTCTGTTTTTATGGCTTTTGGTTCCTTGCTTTCAACATCGGTAACGTAGACATAGTTTTTGCGGCCTTCGGGTACCAAGGCCTCTTCAGGAATAACAATAGACTGGCGCGGGTCTTTGATTAACTCGACACTCATCAACAATCCCGGGCGTAATTTGTGATCAGGGTTCGGAATCTTGGCGCGAACGGTGACGGACCGTGTGATCGGATCAACCTGTGATGAAATGCTATAAACCTGCCCTGTAAATTTTTCGTTTTTAAATGCGTCGGCTTTTGCGCTTATGTCTTGCCCAACGCTTAATGCAGGCAAAAAGACGCTAGGAACCTGAAAATCAAGTTTCATGATCGAAACATCATCCAATGTCGTAATCAAATCGCCAGGCCGCACTAGTGCGCCATCGCTAATGTTTCTGAGGCCAAGAACGCCATCAAACGGTGCGGCGATGATAAGGTCTTTTAGCTTTGATTCTGTTGCGATTAAACGCGCTTTAGCCGTTTCAAACTGGCGGCGGCGCTCATCCAAAGTTGATTTTGATGCCGTTCCTTTTGAGGCAAGTGATTCTATACGGTTTAACTGGCTTTCGGCTTCGTTTTTTGTTGCAATGGCTTCGTTTAACTGGGCATGCTCTTCCACGCTCGTCATTTCCACAAGTATGTCACCTGCCTTTACAATTTGTCCGTCGTCAAAGTGAATTTTTGTGATTGTTTCTGTTAAATTAACGGTTATATCAACGCTTTCATTTGCTTTCAGCGTGCCGAGAGCCTCAATCTTATCATTGAATTCTTGTTTCTGAACCTTGTACACGATAACCGGGGTGGGTCCGCCTTGCGCATAAACATAGGTTATCGGGGAGGTAGATAGTAATAGGCAGGATAATGCCAGAATTGTTTTTTTCATATCACGCACGTATCTAAGTTATTGATATAACATATATGATGTAGTGCTTATTTGATATGTTTAAAGTGTTACGCCGTTATTATCGGATTAGATTTTTTACATCATTTTCTACCGTTTCAAAATCCCAATTTGCACCGACTATTTTTTGAACCATTTTGCCGTCCGGTGATACAAGAATGGTTTCCGGCAAATTCAGTGTATGAAATGTATGAAATGTAATAGATTTGTCCTTATCCCACGTCACAATTATATTGTCTTGGTTCAAGTCGTATCCGGATTTTGATTTTAGATCATTTATAAATTTTGTAATGCGGTTTTGCTGAATATCCGATGAAACGGCAATAAGAACGACATCGTCCGGAAATGTTGCGGCCAGGTCAATCAATTTGGGAAATTCTTCAACGCAGGGCAAACACCATGATGCCCAGAAATTAATTAATATAACCTTTCCTTTAAAATCAGATGATGCATAATCCTTCCCATTCATACCTACAAACGAAAATTCCGGCAGTTTTTCTATCGTGGTGCTGTCGCTTTCGGAAGGAGCCTGATTTGGTATGTTACCACCCTGCATAACATGCGCGATGCCAAGTGACGCGAGGAGTGTGAAGCCGACAATTGCAATAAGGATGAGTGCGTTATGCGTTG
>JAUICS010000020.1 GCA_030427765.1 Alphaproteobacteria bacterium | reverse complement strand
GGCGGTCTTATTTCCATGCGTGAAAATCCGCAAGTGCATCCGTTGGCGCAGCTAAGCTCATTAGGCAAATCCATGATGGATGCTGCGGTACGAAATCTGATGCTGTCGTTTGCCCTTGCAACAGGTGGCGGTGTGGCGCAGGCCGCTGGCTGGAATACCGCCCACGGCGTTTTGCAGGCATTTTCCAAGTTTATATCGTCCCTGGTTGTTGTGGCATTGTCGTCAGGGATAATTCTCTACTACATTATCCCGTTTTTACCGTTCATGTATTTCTTTTTTGGTGTTGGAACATGGGTAATGGCGATTTTTGAGGCCATGGTGGGTGTTCCGTTATGGGCGTTGTCACATCTTCGTATTGAAGGAAAAGGGTTTATGGGCGATCATGCTGTTAATGGCTACCTGCTGCTTCTTGAAATATTTGTGCGGCCGACCTTGATGGTGTTTGGTTTGATGGCAACATCGATTATCTTTTTTGCGGAGGTTGCCATTTTAAATAGCATATGGGATTTGGCCGTGTGTAACCTTGGCGGTTATGGGTGCTCAGACTCAACAACGCCAGACGATATCATGAGTATTGAATATATTCGTGATCCCATTGATCAGTTCTTCTTTAGTGTCATGTACGTGATTGTCGTGTATATGGCGGCGATGGGTACATTTAAGTTAATTGATGCCGTGCCGGATAGTATATTGCGATGGATAGGCGGAAACGTGCAGACATTCTCCGATCATCAGACAGATCCAACGGAAGGGCTGGTTCGGAATGCCGGTATCGGTGGTTATATGGTGGGTCAACAGGTTGCTGGTGCAATTCCAACTGCGGGTAATTTGGCCGGTCGGGCGGGGGCTAGTCAGTTTGTGCGTAATCCAAATCCAAATGCATCAACATCGGCTGGAAATATAGGTACCGTTACAACACATTAGAGGCAAGATATAAAATGAATTTAAAATTCGAAATAAGAGTTAGATTTTTGGTATAATAATTTATGGCAAGTTCGAAAACAGTACGATCTTATGGTGGGAAGGTAATAAAATACGCGGTTTTACCGGGTATTTTACCGCGGATACGTGAACTTGTTGGATCAGGTTTCAGCCAACTAGCGTTCATGATGGCCCTTGTATACGGTATGGTCAGATTGTTGCCGCAGGGCCACCCTTATCTGAATTCGGCCAATATAGGACGTTATGGACTAATTAACGTTATTGCCGAAGCGGCCAATAACCTTGTCATTAGCAAGGATAACATTGATAAACTGATCATTTTCGTTGTCCTGTTATTCGGGTTGATGATCCTGTTTATGCAGTTTTTCTCGATCATGTTATTCCTGACTATGGGGTCGGCACTTGCCGGTGATATCCCGCGGGGATTTTCTGATCTTTTTGAGGTGAACGGAACCAATAGGCCTTACGACATTGCGTATATTGCGCTTGATATGGTGTTCGGCGTGCAACGAAATGGCGGTGCCAGTTTCTTCGAATCCTGTTTGGGTGCCGCGTCCGGTGGTGGTGGGGCCACGGGTAGTGGGGCCAATTGTTCGTCGGATGGTAACTCCCGCCTGGATTTTTCAGGCAGTACGTTTCCTTGGCCATTCCATACGGCACTTCATTCTATGTTCCAACTGTATAGCATCGGCATGCTTGTTGTCGCCGTTATTATATTTTTGTATTTCATTGTGACGATTGTTGCCGAAACGGCGCAAAGCGGTACCCCGTTCGGGCGGCGATTTAATCAGGTATGGGCGCCAATTCGGATGGTGGTTGCATTCGGGTTATTAATACCGTTGAATTCAGGTTTGAACACCGCGCAATATATTACACTTTATTCCGCAAAAATCGGATCTGCGTTTGCAACAAATGCCTGGGTACGTTTTAGTGAAACACTTACAGATCCTGCGATATTTGGTGAAGCGAATGCGGGTATTGTTGCCAGAACACGTGCCCCGCAAACACAGAATATTCTAATGTTTTCACAATTTGCATACATGTGCAAATTGATGCAGGACAAGGCAACTGAAAGAACCGGCGATTCCACTAGATGGGCGAGAGAACGGGTGCAGGCGTACTGGCTTAAAGGGAATTCTGCGCCGGCGAAGCAGGCGGGAGGAGCTGGCCCCGCAATTGATCATTTTCAGGGGCGGGATGTCACGATTGTATTTGGAATACAAGATGGCGACACATACGCCTCACACCCCGGAAAGGTGCTGCCGCTCTGCGGGAAAATCGTCATTCCTGTTGCAACACGTCTGGATCAGCCTGCCGCTCTCGCGAAGGCACCGGGCACACGCGAAATGTTTGAATTTTATTACGACATGGTTGTGAATGATTTTTATGGTTCGGGTTATGCAACAGGATCAAAGACATTTATTGATACATTAGTGGCGCAACGTTTTTTACCGACAAGTCCTGGTGTGTCGTTGGGAGCCGCTCCGCCAAACACGCTTATTGAAATGGCAACAAGCCTTCAAAAGGCATTGATAGGTCAGATTCAAACTGTTCACGAAAATGTTTTGAATGAATCCAGTCAGGCAATGTTGAATCGTATTCAAGATATTCAGGAAAAAGGATGGGCCGGTGCGGCCTTGTGGTTTAACGCGATTGCGGAAATGAATGGCGCGTTTGTGGATGGTGTTCAGCAAATTCCACGTCCGATTGATTATCCGGAATTGATCGAAGTCGTTATTATACAAATGACGGAGCGTAACCAGGCCGTTTCCGGAAGTAACCCGTTTTGTAATTCACGAATTCCGGAATATTCGTCATTAACAGGTATTAGTCGTGCACGATACGGTGCAGAAATGTACAACGCGTATCGCGACCTCTGCAGTTACTGGATGAGCGGTGCACCGGCACCGGCGGTGGATGAAGGCGGTTATTTTGCCGGAAACCGGATTGAGGATTCAAACTTTTTTATCCAGATTATCAACGTCGTTTTCGGTACAGCCGGTCTATTTGCGCTACGTGACAATGACAATGTGCATCCGATGGCCAAAATGACGGCGCTCGGGAAAGGTTTGATCAACAGTACAATTCGTCAGATGCTTGGCGGTTTGGCGCTAATGGGTATCCAGATTGGCTCCGGTGTGTTTGGTGCCTCAACTTTGGATAGTGTGGCCGGCACGGCGTCATCATTTATGTTTTCACTTGCCACTATTGGCTTAACGGCTGGATTCATTTTGTATTACGTACTGGCATTCTTACCGTTTATCTATTTCTTCTTTGCCTTTACCGGTTGGATTAAGGGTATTTTCGAGGCGATGGTCGGTATGCCGCTATGGGCGCTTGCACATATGCGTATTGACGGGGAAGGTCTCCCCGGTGATGCGGCGGTAAGTGGTTACTTCCTGATTTTGGAAATTTTCATCCGGCCGATCCTGATTTTATTTGGGCTTTTACTGAGTTTGCTTATTTTCTCGGCTATGGCCAATATTCTGAACGATATTTTTGACATTGTGGTATTTAACGCCGGTGGCGGTAATGCAGCGGTAAGCAATCCGGGTGTCTTGGAAATTGAATATTGGCGGAACCCGATAGACAAGTTCTTCTTTACCGTTATGTATGCGGTGATTATGTATCTTCTTGGTCTGTCGGCGTTTAAGGCCATTGATCTTGTTCCAAATAACATGCTCCGCTGGATGGGCCAGAACGTTCAATCCTTCAACGATCAACGTCAGGATCAGGCACAAGGTCTAACGCAATACGCCGCGATCGGTGGTTCCCAGACATTTGGCCAGTTAACAGGTGGATTGCAGCAGCTTTCACAAGCTGGTCAGCGCGGAAGTGCGGGTGCGCAGTTAGGGTCGTTCCTGAGGGGATAGTGACATAATTGACGACTATAAATCGGCCAGTTTCTTTTCAAGCCAGTGAATATTGTAATCACCGCTTACGAATTGCGGGTCATCCATAATTTTTAGGAAAAGGGGTAGTGTCGTCGAAATACCTTCGATAACAGTTTCATTGATGGCACGCTTTAGACGGCGTAGACATTCTTCGCGGTCCGTTCCATGTACAATCAGTTTACCAATCATGGAGTCATAATATGTCGGAATTTTATAGCCGGAGTAGATGGCGCTATCAAACCGGACACCGATGCCGCCCGGGGCATGAAATTGTTTAATGGTTCCCGGACATGGAATAAATGTTGCGGGGTCCTCGGCGTTAATCCGAACCTCAATCGCGTGACCACGAAAATGCGTATTTTTCTGTTCAATGCTTAATGGCTCGCCTGCGGCAACACGGATTTGCTCGGAAATAAGGTCATATCCCGTCGTCATTTCGGTAACAGGATGCTCCACCTGAATACGGGTATTCATTTCCATGAAGTAGAAGTTTTCGTCTTCGTACAAGAATTCGATAGTACCGGCACCTTCATATCCAATACTGCGAACGGTTTCCGCTGCGAGCTCCCCAATTTCGTTACGTAGCTCACGCGGCAGAACCGGTGAAGGGGCTTCCTCAAGCAATTTTTGGTGGCGCCGCTGGATAGAGCAATCACGCTCACCCAGATGGACGGCATTTCCATGGCTGTCGCCAAACACCTGAATTTCGATGTGTCGCGGCGTGGACAGGAATTTTTCCATGTAAACACTATCATCACCGAAATTGGCTTTGGCCTCGCTACGTGCTGTTGTGAAGGCCTCGGCTAGCTGGCTTTCATCCTGGACAACTTTCATGCCTTTACCGCCACCACCGGATGACGCTTTAATGATGACGGGGAATCCGATTTCTTTTGCCACGTCCATTGCTTCTTCAACGGTATGAAGCAGTCCTTTTGAACCCGGAACTACCGGAAGGCCAAGTTCTTGAACGGTTTTTTTGGCCGTTGCCTTATCACCCATCGTGTCGATAATGTCTGGCGACGGGCCAATGAATTTAAATCCGTGTTCGGCAACCATCCGTGCAAATTGGGAATTTTCGGATAGGAACCCATAACCCGGATGGATGGCATCCGCCCCTGTTACCGTGGCGGCACTAATAATTGATGGAATGTTCAAATAACTATTTTTGGCCGGCGCAGGGCCAATACATACACTTTCATCGGCCAAGCGAACGGCCATGGCATTGGCATCGACCGTAGAATGAACCGCAACAGTTTGAATACCCATTTCCTTACATGCGCGTATAATGCGCAGGGCAATTTCACCACGGTTTGCAATAAGAAGTTTTTTGAACATGGTTTATGGGCTTTATTCAATTACGATAAGGACATCGCCGAATTCAACGGGCTGGCCATTTTCAACCAAAACCTGCGTGACTGTTCCCGAACGGTCGGCCTTGATCGGATTCATAACCTTCATGGCTTCGATAATCAAAATGGTATCACCGGCATTGATTTGGGCGCCTTTTGATACGAATGGCGGCGCACCCGGTTCGGACTGCATATACGCGGTTCCTACCATTGGTGATGTCACCGCACCCGGATGTTCACCTGTTATAACGGATGGTGCATCGGTTGATGCCGGTTGCGGCTGTGTCGGGTCGGATGGCATATTGGCCGGTGTGACCTGCTGCACGGCACCTGCGGACATAACAACGCCGCCTTTGCTGACACGGATGGATTTATCGCCATCGGCAACTTCAATTTCGGTTAGCCCTGTTTCCTCAAGCAATGAGGATAGCTCACGAATAGCATCGGAATCTATTTTCATATTTCACACATATTATTGATATCACATAAGTTTTTAATCAAACGCGAACCAAATGTCAAAACCGGAATGACATTATGTACACAAGCAATTCAAAATCACCTGTTTTATGCCAATATTTCGGCGAGAGCATCTAGCCCGAGAATATAGCTCCGCGCTCCGTGCCCGGCAATAACCTTCGCGGCGACAAGCGATACATAGGAATGATGACGAAAGTCTTCCCGTTCATGGGGATTTGATAGATGAACCTCAATAATCGGTATAGACAGTAATTTTAAGGCGTCATGCACGGCAAGAGACGTGTGCGTATAGGCGGCGGCGTTAATCATTACACCGTGGTATCCATCACAGGCTTCTTGTATCCAATCAACCAATGTGCCTTCGGAATTTGTTTGGCGAAAATCAATCTCAAACCCGTGCGATGTTCCATGATCAATACAAAGTTTTTCAATGTCAGATAGGGTTTGTGTCCCATATATATTTGGTTCGCGGGTGCCGAGTTTATTCAGATTTGGTCCGTTTAAGACAAGGATACGCGCCATGATTATTCTGCCGTCAGGTCCTTATCACAAGAACAGCTGCATTTCCATTCGGATTTGTAGCGGTCATATATGGCTGGTTTGGTTGTTGGCTTCACAACGACGGCTTTTACAAGCGTTTGGCCAGAATTTTCAAATTCAAGGGTAAGCGGAAAGTCATCACCGATGTTGATATTCTTTTTCATACCGATCAACATGATGTGATATCCCATCGGTTCCAGAACGACCTTACCGCCTGCCGGAATGTTTATCCCATCTACTTCACGCATTTGCATGATGCCATTTTCCATGGTGTGGTTATGCAGTTCAACCGTATCGGCAATTTGTGAGCGTGCGGCAATAAGCCGGTCATCCGCATCCGTTACATTATGAATTTCAAGAAACAAACCGCCATTGCGTTTTTCAAGGGCCGGAAAACCATATGGCTGGAGAATTTCAATATTATTCAGGTGCGTAACGGGAAAGGTTTCGGCACGTGCCGGATGCCCCGCAATAAGAAGTAATAATACCAGAAAACAAAGGCTGGCGAGCGCCAGCCTTGTGCCTGAAGTTCTAAGCGAACTATTCATTCGCGGCTTCTTTCTTTTCTTTTTCAATCGGCTCGCCAGTTTCCTGATCAACGCGCTGCATCGACAATTTGATTTTGCCGCGTTCATCAAACCCGATGACCATAACCTTTACCATGTCGCCTTCGTTCACGATGTCGGTTGTTTTGGCAACGCGGTGGTCAGCAAGTTCAGAAATATGGACAAGACCATCAAAGTTTCCAAGGAAGTTCACGAACGCACCGAAGTCCATCGTTTTAACAACTTTACCTTCATAGATTTTGTTTAATTCAGGTTCGGCCGTAATATCTTCGATTTTCTTTTGTGCGGCTGCGATGGATGCGCCGTCGGAACCGGCGATTTTCACTGTGCCGTCATCTTCAATGTCGATTTTCGTTCCTGTTTGCTCGATAATCTCACGAATAACCTTACCGCCAGTACCAATCACGTCACGGATTTTATCCGTTGGAATTGAGATTGTTACGATTTGCGGTGCGTATTCGCTTAGCTCGGATTTGGCTTGTGTGATTGTCTCGCTCATTTTCCCAAGAATGTGCATACGGCCATCTTTCGCCTGATCAAGGGCAATCTGCATGATCTCTTCGGTGATAGACGTAATTTTAATATCCATCTGAAGGGCCGTCACGCCTTTTTCCGTACCGGCAACTTTGAAGTCCATGTCACCAAGGAAGTCTTCATCACCAAGAATATCTGTCAGAACGGCGAATTCATCACCTTCTTTAATCAGACCCATTGCAATACCGGCAACCGGACGCGGCATGGGAACACCGGCATCCATAAGCGAAAGTGACGTACCGCAAACAGACGCCATAGATGATGATCCGTTTGATTCGGTGATCTCAGATACCGTACGGATTGTGTACGGGAAGTCTTCTGCACTTGGAAGTAATGGACGGATCGCACGTTTTGCAAGGTAACCATGTCCAACTTCACGGCGGCCCGGTGAACCGATACGGCCACATTCCCCAACAGAGTATGGTGGGAAGTTGTAGTGTAGCATGAAGCGATCACGGAATTCACCGGTTAGCGCATCAATAATCTGCTCATCCTGACCAGTACCAAGTGTCGTTACAACGATGGCCTGTGTTTCACCGCGTGTGAACAGGGCAGAGCCGTGGGCACGTGGTAGAATGCCAACTTCTGTTTCAATCGGGCGAACCGTTTTTGTGTCACGGCCATCAATACGTTCAACACCGGCAATGGCGTTTCCGCGCACAACAAATTTTTCAACTTTCTTGAACAGGCCGCCTAACAATTCAGGTGTCACGCCGTCTTCTTCATTCAGAAAGTCTTCAGACATTTTTGCTTTAATCTCGCTGACGGCTTCTTGACGTTGTTTTTTCTCAGGAATGGCGTATGCCTTGCGAACGTCTTCACTGAATTTGCCTTTGATTTCTTCATAAAGTTTGGCAATTTTTTCATCAGGTTCAGGAAGAATCCAAGGTTCCTTCGCGCATTCTTCGGCAAGATCAATGATAAGATCGATAACCGGTTGGAAACCTTTCCATCCAGCCATAACGGCTTTCAACATAACATCTTCCGGAAGTTCTTTGGCTTCGGATTCCACCATAAGTACACCTTCACGTGTACCGGCAACGGCCAGATCAAGTTCGGATTCTTCCATTTGTGACAATGTCGGGTTGATAACGTATTCACCGTTGATGTAACCGACACGCGCGGCGGCCACAGGACCCATGAATGGAAGGCCGGAAATTGTCAACGCGGCAGAACAACCGATAATGGACACGATGTCTGGCTCGTTCTCCATGTCATGTGAAAGAACATGTGCAATGACTTGTGTTTCATTCAGGAAGTTGTCGGCAAAAAGCGGACGGATTGGACGGTCAATCAAACGTGACGTCAGTGTTTCAAAATCGCTTGGGCGACCTTCACGCTTAAGGAAACCACCCGGAATTTTACCGGCGGCGTATGCCTTTTCAATGTAGTTAACGGTAAGCGGGAAGAAATCCTGACCTTCTCTAACATCTCTTGCGCCGACAACCGTACAAAGAACGCTTGTACCGCCAAGTGTTGCGATAACCGCGCCATCGGCCTGACGTGCAATTTTACCTGTTTCCAGTGTTAGTTTCTGACCTGCGAAGTCGATTTCTTTTTTGTATTCATTAAACATGAACAATCCTTTCTATTCGTAATCCCGACCAACATAAGGTACGGGGGATATGGTTAAAGTAGATGCGGATTGATGATGATGTGGGCGGTGGACGACTAAAAACAAAAATTGTGTTTGTGTTCTTAACAGTCAACCGTCATTATTCTCAAAAATCCACAAACTGCTTCACTACATCGCATTATTGAACCAAAATGTCAAAACGTTTATATGAGTCGTAAAGAGATTAATAACCACAAAAAATTGTAAGGGCATTCACATGACAAAACATTATCTTGTTCTTCTTCGCCATGGACAAAGCCAATGGAATTTAGAAAACCGTTTTACGGGGTTTCATGACATTGAATTAAGCGAGAATGGAACGAAGGAGGCAGAGAACGCGGGTAAACGTTTAAAGGCCGCAAATATTGCATTCGACAATGCCTTCACAAGCACGTTGCAACGTGCATACACCACGGCTGAAATTGCGTTAAAGACGGCGGGTGAAGACAACGTGCTGGAGGCCATGGTACGCCATGATGATTTGCGGGAACGGGATTATGGTGATCTGACTGGCCAGAATAAGGATGAGGCCCGTGAAAAATTCGGCGAAGAACAGGTTCATATCTGGCGCAGGTCATATGATGTACCGCCGCCGGGCGGGGAAAGCCTGCAAGACGTTGTTGAGAAACGCGTTCGTCCGTATTACGAGCAACATATCAAACCGCTGGTTGATGACGGCAGGAATGTTTTGGTTGCGGCGCATGGAAATTCCCTGCGCGCCCTTTTGATCATTCTGGGTCAGGAAACACCGGACACAATTAATGGCGCTGAAATTCCAACGGGTACGCCGCTTGTTTTCGAAATTGAGAATGGCAAAATCACTGGCCGTTACTTTCTTGATAAAGAACTTGCCGCATAAATCCATATGTCATCGCGAACGACCAACGGGAGTGCGGCGATCCAGAAAAAGAGATAGCTGGCCATGGCAAAACAAGGCTTTGTCTATATTGTTACAAATAAACGGAATGGTACTGTTTATACTGGTGTGACCTCGGATTTGGTAAAAAGGGTTTATGAACACAAGAATGATGTATTAGACGGATTTTCATCTAAGTATGGATGTAAGTATCTTGTTTATTATGAGATTTACGAATCGATAGAGGATGCGATTTCTCGAGAAAAACAAATCAAGGCAGGTTCGCGCAAAAGAAAATTAGCTCTGATTGAGGCAGAAAATCCAGAATGGAAAGACCTATATGAAACATTACTATGATTGCGCAATGACTGGATTGCTTCGTCGATTACAATCTCCTCGCAATGACTATATTGGGTATAATCAACGATGAATTTATTCAAGGCCATGGCAACGGTGGCCGGCATGACGGGTTTAAGCCGTATTGCCGGATTTGTCCGTGATATTTTAACCGCCGCTATCCTGGGGGCGGGGCCGGTGGCCGATGCATTTTTTGTGGCATTAAAACTGCCGAATTTTTTCCGGCGCGTAACGGCGGAGGGCGCATTTAGCGTATCATTTATCCCGCTATATTCAAAAAAACTCGAAACTGACGACGCAGATGCGGCGGCGAGGTTTGCAGGCAATATATTTGCCGTTATGTGTTTTGCGCTGAGTATATTTACCGTGATTGCCATTGCTGCGATGCCATTTGTCATTTATGCGATTGCACCCGGTTTCTCCGAAGATGGTATGCGGTATGATCTGGCCGTTGAACTGACACGGATAACATTTCCGTATTTGCTGCTGATGTCGTTGTCCGCCCTTGTTGGTGGGATGCTCAATGCAAACAACAAATTTGCGGCCTTTGCCTTTGCCCCTGTTCTGTTCAATATTTCGCTTATCATTGCACTGGTTTATGGCACGAATTACACCGAAACGGCGGGTCACGCCCTGTCCTGGGGTATTATTGCGGCGGGAGTTTTGCAGCTTATGATGCTGCTTACGGTTTTATGGCGGTTTGGTATCCCGATCAAAATTCGTATGCCCAAATTTGATGGAGAGCTTATAAAGCTACTGAAGCTTATGGGTCCCGGGATTATTGGCGCGGGTGTTATGCATATCAATTTATTTGCCGATATGATTATTGCATCGATGCTCGAAACCGGCGCGATTTCGTACCTGTATTATGCCGACCGTTTAAACCAGTTGCCGCTAGGCGTTGTTGGCATTGCCGTGGGCACGGCGTTATTGCCAATGTTGTCGCGCGCGATGGCATCGGGTGATAAGGATACGGCAAATGATCTCTATAACCGTTCTCTTGAATACTGTCTTGTCTTTGCCCTTCCGGCGGCGGTTGCGCTTGCGGTTATTCCACATACGCTTGTAAGTGTGCTATTCCAGCGCGGTGAGTTCATGGCAGATGATGCCATGGTAACGTCATTTGTGCTGATTGGCTACGCGGCCGGATTGCCGGCGTACATCTTTGTAAAGGTACTATCAACCGTTTACTGGGCGCATGAGGATACGGCGACGCCCGTTCGTATCGCCATTAAAACCACAATCCTGAATATCATGCTCAGTATATTCTTAGTCCAGTTTATCGGCGTGGCGGGTATTGCCTTTGCCACCGGTGTTGCGGGCTGGGTACAGTTTATA
>JAUICS010000019.1 GCA_030427765.1 Alphaproteobacteria bacterium | reverse complement strand
TCCACACCGGCGAATCAGTTTGATTTCACATTTTTGGCCCCGTGTCCGTCAAACGGCCTTGTTATTCACGGCGCGGATGATCAATTGGTGCCAACGGAGTCAACAGATGGTTTGGTTGAGCGTTTGAACCAGCAAAAGGGTATCGATCTTGATTACCGTGTTATTGGAGGGGCAAACCATTTCTTCAAGGACAAAATCGAAGATTTGATGCTTCACATCCATGATCATATGAACATCAAGGGCGGCGGCCGTGAAATACCGGTACAACTGCCGAAGGCCGCATAGCGGGCTCTTTTAAACACATTTTTATATTATTCACAAAAGTTATGCTGATTCGATTGACATAACTTTTTTTTGTTGCTTTTATAAATCAAAAATAAAAGAACAGAACAGGTAGGAATGGTATGGCTGCAAATGCCCTAAGCCAATACGATGAATTCAAAGACATTGATGTTGTTGCCGACGCCGAAAAGATTATGCAGGGCGTTGACCTGATCGCGGATGAAATCCAGAAACGTGTAATTGATGCGCGTGCATCTGGCGAAAAACAGCCGATTTTTATCTTTTTGGGGGAGGACCATTCACGTCCCGCGCATATCCTGCATGGTATTGCCTTAATGGCGGTTTTGATGAAACGCGGCGTGTCCTTTGCGTATTCGCATGAACTTGAAAATAATTACCTTAGTCGGATTTTTCAAAAATATGTATCAGGGCCAACCGAAAAACTTCAGGAAATTTGGAAGAACCTAGCGGCCAATGATCATGACAATAGCCTGAGTATGCATGCGCTTATCGCATTTGGGGCGTCGCTTAATGCCGATCATACGCTGGACAATTTGCGCCGTTTTTGTATTAAAAACGACATTCCGACAACACTGTCCGATGCGGCTGTAGATGGTGAGCAACGGCTGGATTTAGGCGATGAATCGACACTTGAGAGTGTATTATCATCTCTGCAGACAATTCCGGATGATTTTCTGGATTCGTTGCATCCGGATGGTATTTTTGTCCGTAACCACCATATTTTAAAGCAGGCCGGAAATCTTGCCGCAAAGGCCGAAGATGTTGATGTCGTTCTGGTACAATGCGGGCTGGGCCACATTGCAGGACATGAGGGGGCAGGGTGGAAAACCGAACAGTCCCTTGTCGGTATGTGCCGTGAGCGCGGGTTGCCGTATTTTGCCATACCGCTGGTGACCGATGATGATAACGAGGTAAATATCTATGCCTACCGTGAAATTCTTACGGGTAATGCGTTCTTACGCCGTGATTTGCCGGTGATGCGTGCGCGATATGACCCGTCGACGGGTCAAGGACATCCGCTTCTGGATGCGCATTTTTCATCACGTGATGTTGAGGCCGCATATATAAATGCAATTTTGAAACACCCGTATTTTGCAAAATTGGGGCTTGATCAATTGATTCAAACGCCCGATCAATATGAAGCCACATCCGATAAGGTGCGCGAAGCCATCATTCCGGTTTTGACCGGTGAAGAAGATAGTTTGCCAAAACTAATTAAATAATACTGTTTGCGTTGTTAAGGGGATATTAGGTGCTATCGGGACAGTTTCTGGAACGAACGAAACGTATTTTAGGTATTCGGCAAAGGGAGCTGAATGCCGAGGCGCGTGTGATATTTGATCGAGCACTTGATGCATTTCATCGTATTGTCGATGAGAGGGCCGCGATGAATCAACGTGGAGCGCTACAAAAAAATCTTCATGTGTTTATTGGTGAAAATCATTCGAAACCTTCACATAAATTGTTTTTTTTAACGCTTATGGCTTTGCTTGACAAACATGGTTACAAAACCGGGTTTGCATTTGAATGGCCGCATAATCATCTTCGCAACGCGTTTAATGCCATCGTGACAGAAGGCGACGCGAACTCATTTCAAGCAAGATGGCGTGAGGTTGATAAGGAAGATAGGCAGAACGGACGACTAAGTCTTGCTGCTTGTATTTGTGCGATGTATTACGCATATGCCGATTTTAGTAAATTTAACCTTCTCTATTACTGTCTGTTAAAAAATATACATACGATTCTGACAGATGTCGCCGCTGTGGAGCACGGTAAAGATGATGCAACGCGTTTTGATCCAGTAATTGATTTCTCGGATCAGTCATCCCGACATTCCATGGGTGTTTATTATGCCGAGAAGCCTGCGACCGATATTTCATTTGTGTCCAACGATGGATTTGAGGTTCGTAATCATATGATGATCAAACGTCTTTTGAATCGTGATCGCATGTCCGCACTTAAAGGAGGTGTCGTTCTTGTCAATACAGGAACGTTGCATCTCTTTGGAAATGTAGATGAGTTTGATACGGATCGCACGCTCGAGCGTATAGCGCATGAACGCGGCTTATCCTATTTAACAATGCCCTTGGTTAGTGATGTGCATGACCGTGCATGCGTAAATGATGATATGATTGTTGATCCATCCAAATTACTGTGGATTGATGGATTATCGGATACAACTGCCGTATATAACCCGATTACAAACAAATCATTTGATGATCGGGAAACAGACATCAAAAGCGTGCAAGCCGAGGCAGCTTATTTCAACTCGTTGATGATGATGGTTGATCAGTATTCTGCAGAATGTTTTGATGGTGGCTCTCTAGGTCTTTCAGACCATATTGTCGAGGCCGGAGATCGAAAACGCATTACTGAAGAGATTTACGATCGATTTGGTCAAGCAATGTATGGAGACTATGATGCGCTTATGACACCATGGTAAGTCGCACATAAAAAAGCCGGTTTAACCGGCTTTTAAATGATATAAATATGCCGAATTTATGCAGCGGCCTTTAAGTCGGATACGGATTGCATGACATCCTCGACATGGCCCGGTACCTTTACCTTTCGCCATATTTTCTGGATTACGCCTTCTTCATCTATCAAAAACGTTGCGCGGTCGATGCCCATGTATTTCTTGCCGTACATCGATTTTTCGACCCATACGCCGTATGCCTCGCACAAAGTGCCTTCTTCGTCGGATACAAGCGGGAAATTCAGATCATATTTTTCAATGAATTTAACGTGTTTTTTAATCGGGTCTTTGGACACGCCAATGACCTGAGCGTTTATATCATTGAAGTCGGCAAGATTGTCGCGGAAGCCGCAGGCTTCTTTTGTGCAGCCTGGTGTATCGTCTTTGGGGTAGAAATACAGAACAACTTTTTTGCCTTTCAGGCTTCCCAAGCTCAGCATTTCGCCTGTCTCAATGGGTAAGTTGAAATCGGGGGCCTTGTCACCAACAGATAAGGTCATAACTTTCTCCTAATAAAAATTGAAATATGTGATCTAAAAACTAAAGTATAACCTTTACTGCGAAGCGCAATGCTGTTTCACAAAAAAATGAAGAATGTTAACGTAGGGGCGTTCTTCATCAGAGATATTGGAGTTATGAACGTTGTCAAAACGTTTTTTGTCATTCTGTAATCATTCGGCCATTTTGTTTTTGGAAATTGTTGCCGTATTGCTTCTTGTCTTCGGCGTTATCGTTTCATTGTTTGTATGGCGTCTTAGTACCGGACCGATTGATCTGTCGTTTGCGCGTGAATACATACAGGATTCATTGTCATCCCGCACGGCGCAGTATGAGGTCACGTTTGATAAGGCGGAGCTAGTTTGGGAAAATGTAGAAGCCCCGTTCAATTTGCAACTTCGTAATCTTGATCTCGGTAAAATGATACGCGGCTTTTGAATATTGATACGCTGCAGATGGATTTATCGAAATTCAGTTTGATTATGGGGCAAATCCGCCCGCGCTCGATTGTCATTGTAAACCCTGATTTGAAAATTATACGGACGCTTCAGAACAAAATTGTCTTTGATGTTGATGATACAGACCCACCAAAAGGTACTTCGCAGGGTGATGGCGATGATTATCTGGCACTGCTTTCGAAACTGTTTTACAGCGATAACAATACTGCCGGTTTTAGCGTTCTTTCAAAGCTTAGTGTTATTTCGGTGAAATCAACCAACGTGGTGATTGAGGACCGTTTGCGCCTACGGTCATGGCAGATTCCAAGTGTCAATTTAAACTTGATGCGCAAGCGCCGTAATTTGCTTATCGAGGCATCGCTTGAAATGCCGGGTCATAAAGGGATGACAAAACTGGCAAGTGTCGGGTTGTTTGATCCGGAAAATGAAGAACTGGCGATTGATATATTTCTCAGTAACGCGGATATTCCGAGTTTAATCCGTAAATTCCAGCCTGTGCCAGAGCTTCAGAACCAATTATTGCCAGTGAATGGTGTGGTGAGCTTTAAACTTGGTACAAAAAGCCGTTTATCCAGCATAGCCGTTGATCTGAATGCCGCTGAAGGGCAAATTCAGGTCGGGAATTTGTATAATAATCCGTTCACTTTGAGTGACGTACAGTTCAAAGGGAATGTTGATCTTGCGAATTTGACGCTGCAAATCGATAACGCATCTGCCGTGATAAATGACCAGCCGTTTCAGGCAAAAACCCGTATCCAGTTCATTCAAAATATGTTGGCCGGTCCTGTTGAGGTGTATTTTAAAACGCTTGATCTATCGAAACTCAAAACATTCTGGCCGGATGGCGTAGATGACCCGTCGGTTGAAAAATGGTTCAAACAAAAATTACCGCAAGGGAAGATTAGCGACTTTAAACTCGCGCTTGATTTTTCCGCTCATAAGAAAATTACGATTACCGATGATGTTGCAAATGAACATTGGGACGTTGATGTCGATAATATTAATGGTGAGTTTGATTTTGATAAAACCACAATTGATTATGAACAGCCCCTAACGCCGCTCACCGATGCGGTTGGCTCTGCCAGTTTTTATAATAATACACTGGCGGTGGAGGTTCAAAACGGCAATATGGGCAGTATCAATGTCAAGAACGGGACTATCGTGGTAACCAATGTGATCGGTGATGAGCTTGGTTATGCCAATATTGCCGCGGATATGAAGGGGCCGCTGGCCGGTATTTTCGAATATATCCAGAAAGACCCGATCAATTTCGAGAATAAAAAAAATATCCGTGTGGAGGATATTAAGGGCACGGCCAAAATTCATACAAAAGTTGCCTTTCCAACCTATAAAGATATTCCAAAAGATGCGGTTTTATTCAGTGTGAAGGGGCAGGCGAAGGATATTATCTTGCCGAAGGTTCTGAATGACATGGCCCTGAATGGCGGGCCGTATGACGTTGCGGTGAATAGTGAGTCTGTGCGTGTGTCTGGAACAGGGACACTCGATACTACACCGGTGACAATTGATTATCATGAATATTTCGAGGAAGCGGCACAAAAAGCGCCTTATGATTCTCGTGTGACAGGAAATGTGTTGGCTACGCTCGATTTTCGACAAAAACTTGGAATTGATATATCGAATTATATGTCCGGTGATTTGCCCGCTAGTGTTGATGTGACCAACTATCAAAACGGACGTACAGAGGCCAAGGTATCTTTCGATATTGAATCGATTTTGATGTTTGAAGAAAACTTCGATTACGTGAAGCCGAAGGGTGAGGCAGGCTCAGGGCGTTTAACGGCGGTTTTAAAAGATGACAAGCTACAGGACATAAAAGACTTCTACATTAATGGCCAAACAGTTCAGATCAAAAACGGATTGCTGAAATTTACGCACGCAAATGGTGAAAAATCGCTGTCCAGTGCCACGATTGAGCAGGTGGTTATGGATAAAAACAGCTTTGCCGCCGAACTCGTATCCGAAAATGACCTTCTGAAAATCAAACTGACCGGCCAGCAGATTGACGCGCGTCCGTTTTTAAAGCGTGATGACGGTGATGACGAGCCATATGACGGTCCCGCAATTTTAATGTCCGGCGAATTTAAACATATGATTGCCGACCCCGATCATAAGGTGAAAGATACGAAAGTGTATTTGCATCTGGATACGGCCGGAAAGATGCGCCAGTTGGAGCTTGACGGTACGGCAGGCGGTAAAACGGTTTACCTGCGCTACAAACCGAATGAGAAGGGGCAAAATACACTTCATATCGAGGCGGATGATGCAGGCGCGACGCTGCAGGCATTTGATTTGTATGATAACGTACGCGGCGGGAAAATCATTATTTATGCGGAGCCGGTGAGTGATGATATTGATGGCGATTTAAAGGGAATGGCAACAATCCAGAATTTCAAAACGGTAAAAACGCCGGCCTTGGCCCGTCTTTTTGGTGCACTTAGTTTGCCGGGGATTTTGCAGCTTCTTAATTCTGATGGGCTTAGCTTTAGCGAGCTGAATGCTAAATTTGATTGGCTAAAAACAAATGATCGTGACATGTACGTGTTTTCGGAGGGACGTACGACCGGAAATTCACTCGGTCTTACATTCGATGGGACGTTAAACCGTAAAACAAATGTGATGGATATGCGCGGAACAATTGTTCCGGCATCCGAGCTGAATGCGATTATCGGTAACATACCCCTCGTGGGTCAATTATTGGTGGGCGAGAAGGGTGAGGGCGTGTTTGCCGCGACCTATTCTATCAAGGGTGAGGCGTCAAACCCGAAAGTGTCGGTTAACCCGTTATCCGTCTTTACACCCGGTATTTTCCGGAAACTCTTTTTCGAAGATAAACCATCCGAGGACGTTCCCGTTCAGGACAGAGCCGCACCGGATAATAACGAAGCCAATTAACTTTCGATTTTCGGTTTAAATAGGGACCATCCTTTACGCCGTAAGTGGGCGATGGGGTTTCCTTTCTGCATCGCCAGAACATTTCCTATCAGGATAAGGCACACACCGGCGACGGCCTCCGGCCGCCACACATACCCCTCGGCAAATGTTGAGATAAGAAGCGCAACAATGGGTATCATAACGGATGTATACGCCGCCTTATCTGCGCCAATTCGGGGTATAAGCGTTAAATAACACGCAAAGGCAACACATGTCCCGAGAATGGACAGGTGGGATAGCGATATCAAATATCCCCATGACGTATCAAAATTAAATGTTTTGCCAAGTACGGCTGCGACAAGAGCCGAAATACATGCACCATATAGCATACCGTAGGCATTCGTCAGCAATATAGGCATGTTGTGCCGTGTATTTCTTAGGGACACCATATTGCCCATAGACGCACTATATGTAGACCCAAGGCACAGTAAAATGCCGAAAAACGTTGCGTCTTGAAGACTTACTTTCTCGACGTCGTTATAAAACACCATGATCATTCCGGTTAGACCCATAAGGGCGCTTAGAAACACACGACGGTCAATTGTGATCTGAAAGAAAAGGCGCTGGTGAACAATGTTCATCACCGTAATTGTTGCGTAACACAGGGCTACCAGACCGGATGGCAGATATCCTGTTCCGATGTAGACAAGGCAGTAATTTAAGCAGAACAGAAAGAATCCGAGCAGAGCACAAAACACGTGCTCCTTAACTGTAAATGTCTGCTTCATCCGGCCGGTAAGCAGGCAAAACGTAAACATAAGGAACGCCGCGATGAAAAAGCGGTAACATACGGATACAAGCGGGTCGACGGTGCCTAGCTGGAATTCAATAGCGATCCATGTCGTGCCCCAGATTAATACTGTGGCAATATAAAGAAGAATATTCTGCATGATTGCCAGCTACGAAGCGCGTTTCAGGAGGGCGTGTTTTTTCTTACCTGCCGAAATTTTGACGTAATCTTCCGCGGTAATATCGCTGATGGTGATTTTATAATTGGGGTCGTTTACGGACTCGCCGTTAATTTTGGCGCCGTTTTGCTGAATCATCCGGCGGGCTTCACCTTTTGAACCTACGAGCTGCGATTCAATAAACGCGTCGATAAACAAAATACCATCGTTCAGATTTACTTCGAATACTGGTAGATCACCGCCGGCGGCGCCTTCTTCAAAGGTCTTGATCGCTGTTGTTTCAGCATTTTTCGCGGCATCCTCGCCATGACACATTTTTGTCGCTTCGAAAGCCAGAACTTTTTTGGCTTCGTTGATCTCTTGCCCTTCTAACGCCTCAAGCTTCTCAATCTCGCTGATTGGCAGGATGGTAAAGCGGCGCAGGAGCGTGCCAACCATTACGTCATCAACGTTACGCCAGTATTGGTAATAGTCATAAGGTGATAACATTTCTGCGTTCAGCCATACTGCCCCGTTTTCGGTTTTACCCATTTTCTTGCCATCCGGTGTGGTAAGCAGCGGTGCAGTCAGGGCAAAAAGCTGTGTTTGATCCGATTTATGTGCCAGGTCAACACCGTTAATGATGTTGCCCCATTGGTCGGAACCGCCCATTTGCAGGATTGTCCCGTAATTCCGGTATAACTCAAGAAAGTCGTAACCCTGCATCACCATGTAATTGAATTCCAGCAGGGACAGCGGGCTTTCCCGTTCCAGACGCTGCTTGACACTGTCAAAACTCAACATACGGTTTACGGTGAAGTAACGGCCGTAGTCACGAAGGAAATCAAGGTATTTTAAATCATCCAGCCAGTCATTGTTATTGACCATCAATGCATCTGTCGGGCCGTCGCCATAGTTTAAAAACTGCTTAAAACAGGTGTTACGGATGTTTTGCATATTATCTTCGATGGTGGCATCGTCCATCAACTTACGTTGCTCATCCTTGAATGACGGGTCACCAATCTTGCTTGTCCCGCCGCCCATCAATGTAATGGGTTTGTGGCCGCATTGTTGAAACCAATACAGCATCATAATTCCCGTCAAATTCCCGACATGCAGGGATTTTGCCGTGGCATCGAACCCGATATAGGCACTTTGAACGCCCTCGCGCAGCTTCTTGTCCAGTTCATCAAGATTACTGCACTGGTGAATAAAGCCGCGTTCGTTTAAAGTATTAAGGAATTCTGATTTATACGTCATAAGGTATTCTATAATGGGCATGGAAAAAAAAGTCTATAACGCAATTGGTTTAATGTCGGGAACATCCCTGGATGGTATTGACGCGGCGTTTATTCGTACGGACGGGTTTCAGGTTTATGACCGTCCTGGCTTTATATCGATACCTTATGATGATGATCTTAAGGCCCGTCTGCGTGGGTGTCTGGAGGCCCGGCGTGATGAGGATGGGCGTATTGCCGCGGTGGAACGTGACTATACCCTTGCAAACGCAGACGTTGTTAAGATGTTAATGGAACAGGTGGGCGAGAAGGCAGATGTTATCGGTTTTCACGGCCAGACATTATTCCACGATCCGGATGATCATTTTACGTGGCAGATCGGGGATGGGAATTTGTTGGCCAAGTCCGTTGGTGTGCCTGTTGTCAATGACTTCCGCCAGAATGATATGAAACATGGCGGGCAAGGCGCGCCGTTTTTGCCGCTGTATCACTGTGCGCTTGCCAATATGGCGGGACTGCCACGTCCAATGGTGTTTCTAAATATAGGCGGCGTGTCGAATGTTACATGGCTGGGTTCCGGCACGGCTGATGCTTCTTTTGATAAAGACTTTGCGTGGGACAGAAATATTCTCGCGTTTGATACGGGGCCGGGAAATGCGTTTATCGATGACTGGATGTCCGTAAGGACAGGAAAACCGTATGATGCGGATGGACACACAGCCGCAGATGGAAATATACATAATGAAGTGTTGCAAATTCTATTAGAATATGATTATATAAACGTCATTCCACCGAAGTCTTGTGACAGGAATGATTTGTTATCATTTATGCCCTCTTGCCTTATCCCTTTCAGTGAACTGAGGGGATTCGAAAAGGGGTCTAAGGACAAGGGGCACCCTGATGATACTGTAGGCGACATGCTAAGTATCCCCGACGGGGCAGCCACACTCACCGCATTTACCGTAGAATCTATAAAGGCCGCGCAAAAATATTTTGCCGAAACGCCTGTGCTATGGGCTGTTTGTGGCGGTGGTCGTAAAAATACATATATGATGCGTTTGCTGGATAACGCCGTTGAAGGCACGGTCAAACCGATAGAGGCGTGCATTGATAATGTAAATGGTGATGCAGTTGAGGCTGAAGGATTTGCCTATTACGCCGTGCGGTCACTGTTTGATTTACCGATATCATTCCCATCGACGACAGGATGTTCAAAGCAGGTTACTGGTGGCAAGCTACATAAAGCAGTTTAGGCAATTATTAGTGTGGGTCCGTTAGTATGTCTATGTTTTATCGTAGGTCTATACAAAAAATGCTTAATCATTGCTCGTGCTTTCTCAGCAAAGAGCAACTGAAAGCGCTTGTAAAACAACTAAATCTTGAAAACGAGAAATCTTTACATGCGCAGTGGGAATTGGCCGTTTTATATGCGCTTAGCGCCAGCGGTCTTATGGAGCATGAACCTGATTATAACCGGAAACCCGATATAAGGTGGACGAGTAGAAACTCACTGCATGAATTTATTGCCGATGTAAGAACCCTTTCGGATGAAGGATACGAAAAAGAAAACCCGCGCGAGTTTTATAGGCAGGAATTGTACAGGCAAACTAAAAAAGCAGGATTAGACCCCAGTTTCTTTAGAGACGAGCCAAGTCATGCAATGAAAGGAAGCAATTTTAGAGATAGAAAGGTTAAATTGCTTTATCCGCCGGTAAATGAATACAAGCGCCTTTTTAATTCGGACTTCTTCAACTTTATTCAGCGCATTAAGGACAACCAGCCTGGCTATGACGAAATCAGGCTTCACGGAGATGATTTTGACGTAAAGGTTATTTATCAAGTACAGCAGGGCAGCATCAGGATAGGCGGCGGCAATATTTCTTACACCGTACCCTACTCGGTAACAAGAAACCCTGTTTTTCACGCCCTAAAAGACAAAGCAAATCAACTGAAGAAAGCCGAATATCAAGGCGTCAAAGGCATTATATTAACTGATGGAGGTTGTTCTATACTAACCAATACTCTTAACGGCCCGACTGCATATACCGATGAAGATATTATCCTTAGATTTTTAAAGGGAAGAAAATCCATATCCTTTGTAATGACAATATTTGCAAAAAGAGAAAACTGCCTTTATCGTCAGCTGGAGCCTTTGAGAATTAAAGCCAAGTTATTTGCAAACTCGGATGCTGATTTTCTTCTGCCCGACACTTGCAAAAATGCATTGTTAGAAATGCCGCGCTTTATTCCTGAACCTAAGTTAAATGGTGACAATGCAGCAAGGCACCTGAAAAAAGGATGGGATGGAGGCACAAGGATAACGAGCGGTCATTTTATGAACAAAATATATGTTTCATCACGGTCTTTAGCGGAATTACTATCTCAACAAATATCTTTAGAAAAATTCTGCGAGATTAATAACCTGAATGGCGATAAAGGCAATATTTTGAACCTGTGGTTAAATCAGGGGCTGAGCATAAGCAACGTCGCTTTTGAAAAGCATGAAGATCAAGACGACGATCACGTTGTTTTAACGTATCAACCGGATTTTTCTCTCAAAAAATACGAAACTCCCAAGCAAGGGTTGAGACACAAAATTTATAAGCTTTGGCAAATGCGAAGTTAGTTTCAAAAACGTTTCTGAAACGTTCATATCGCTTTTTGGCCGTTTAGGCCGCCTTTTTTAATGTTTTTAAGGCTTTATGCTTTTTGATTTCGGCAGTCAGGGCCGTTATCTCTTTCGCGGCTGCGCTGCTTGGTTCGGATTCCACCACACCGAGCCCTTCCATTCGGGA